>NZ_JBYNTT010000029.1:0-35510 GCF_057784995.1 Ramlibacter sp. G4-7 | reverse complement strand
AAAGAAACTCGTCCTCGGTGCCCTGATGCGCAAGATCCTGGCGATTGCCTACGGTGTACTGAAGTCCGGAAAGCCGTTCAATCCCGCACTTCACGCTTGACTTGCGAGACAGTATCTACATGCTGGGGCTGGCGTCGCGTCGGCCCACAGGCCACGGCGACGCGCGACGCGCGACCGCGGCGCGACCCTTCACTTTTTCTTCTTCGGCCGCTGCCAGCCCGTGATGCTCACCTGCTTGGCGCGCGCCACCGTCAGCACGCCCGGCTGCGTGTCCTTGTTCACGACGGATCCCGCACCCACCGTGCCGCCTTTGCCGACCGTCACCGGCGCGACCAGCACGCAGTTGCTGCCCACGTGCACGTCGGCCTCGATCACGGTGCGGCTCTTGTTGGCGCCGTCGTAGTTGGCCGTGATGCTGCCCGCGCCGTAGTTGACGCGCTCGCCGACGGCGGCGTCGCCGAGGTAGGCGAGGTGGTTGGCCTTGGCGCCGCGGGCCATCGACGAGTTCTTCACTTCCACGAAATTGCCGATGTGCACCTCGGGCCCCAGCTGCGCGCCGGGGCGCAGCCGCGCGAACGGGCCGATCAGCGCGCCCTCCCCGATCTCCACGCCGGCGTCCTCGCCCTCGATGTGCGTGAAGGCCTGCAGGACCACGTTGGCGCCGATCTTCGCGTTGGCGATGACGCAGTTCGGTCCGACGCGCACGTTGTCGCCCAGCGTGACCTCGCCCTGGAACACGCAGTTCACGTCGATCTCGACGTCCTGCCCGCAGGTGAGTTTTCCCCGCAGGTCGAAGCGCGCGGGATCGGCCAGGCGCACGCCCTGCTCCATCAGCGCCCGCGCCTGCCGGCGCTGGTAGGCGCGCTCCAGGTCGGCGAGCTGCACCGGGCTGTTCACGCCGTCCACTTCCACCTGCTCCAGTGCCGGCGAGGCAACGACCTCGCAGCCGTCCTGCACCGCGAAGCCGACGATGTCGGTGAGGTAGTACTCCTTCTGGGCGTTGTCGTTGCGCAGGCGCGCGAGCCAGCCCTTGAGCTTCTTGGCGGGCACGGCCATGAAGCCCGTGTAGACCTCGCGGATCGCCCGCTGCGCCGGCGTGGCGTCCTTGTGCTCCACGATCGCCTGCACGGCGTCGCCCTGGCGCACGATGCGGCCGTAGCCCGTGGGGTCCGCCATCTCGATCGTGAGCAGCGCCAGGCGCTCGCCCGCGCACTTGTCGACCAGGGCCTGCAGCGTCTCGGGCCGCACCAGCGGCACGTCGCCATTGAGGAGCAGGGCGATGCCGTCATCGGGCAGCACCGGCACGACCTGCTGCACGGCATGGCCGGTGCCCAGTTGCGGTTCCTGCCGCACGAAGTCGGGCGCGCTCCGGCCGGCGGCCTCGGCCGACTGGCGCAACCAGGCCTCGACCTCGTCGGCGCCATGGCCGGTGACCACGATGGTGCGCCGCGCGTGCAGGGCCTGCGCCGTGTCCATCACGTGCTGGACCAGGGGCTTGCCCCCCAGCCGGTGGAGCACCTTGGCCGTCCGGCTTTTCATGCGCGTGCCCTTGCCCGCCGCCATCACCACCACATCGACTGCTGTCATTCACGTACCCTTCGCATCCATGAAGCCGATCCGCTCCATCCGCATGGCCGGCATTATCCTTGGGCTCGCGCTCGCGCTGGGGCTTTCGGGCTGCAGCGCGATCAAGCTGGGGTACAACAACCTGCCCGAGGTGCTGTTCTGGTGGCTGGACGGCTACGCCGATTTCAGCGACGCGCAGGAGCCCCGCGTGCGCGCGGAGCTCACCCGCCTGCACCAGTGGCACCGGCAGCAGGAACTGCCACGGGTCGCGGAACTGCTGGCCCGCATCGAGCAGATGGTGCCCGGCGAGATCAGCGCGCAGCAGGCGTGCACGCTGGTGGCGGACGCACAGGGCCGCCTGGGCGCCGTCGCGGACGGCGTGGGCCCCGCGGTGGGAGCGGTTGCGGCCACCTTCAGCGACGCGCAACTGCGGCACATCGAACGCAGGTTCGGCAAGAGCAACGAGAAATTCCGCAAGGAGGCGGTCGACGCGTCGCCGGCCGAGGCGCAGGACAAGCGCTACGAGCAGATGCTCGATCGGCTGGAGATGGTCTACGGCCGGCTCGATGCGCCGCAGCGCGAGGTCCTGCGCCAGGGCGTCGCGCAGTCGGCCTATGACCCGGCGCGCATCCTGGCGGACCGCCAGCGCCGCCAGCAGGACCTGGTGCAGACGCTGCGCCACGCCAGCCGCGCCCAGATGCCGCCCGAGGAGGCGAGCGCGCAGCTGCGCGGCTGGCTCGAGCGCGCCCTGCACTCGCCGGACGCGGCGTACCGCACCTGGCAGGAAGGGCTGGTGCAGGAAGGCTGCCGCACCTTTGCCGCGGTGCATCGCAGCACCACGCCGGCCCAGCGCGAGCAGGCCGTGCGGCGCCTGCGCGCCTACCAGCGCGACCTGCGCGACCTGTCGGCGCAGCCCCGGTGACGCGCGGCGGATCCGGGCTGGCGCTCGTCTGGCGCCTGGGAGCGGCCACGACGCTGCTCGTCATGGCTTTCGCGATGGCGGGACCGGTGCTGGCGGTGCTGCTGCAACAGGCCGGTCATGGCACGGCCTTCGTCGGCGCCTTCTCCATGCTGCCCTTCCTGATGGTGGGCCTGCTGATTCCGATCGTCCCGCGCGTGCTCAAGCGCTGGGGCACCTTGCGCACGTATCGCACCGGCGCCGTGCTGCAGGTGGCGGGGATCGCGGCCTATGCCACATCCAGCCACGTGGGCGTGTGGGCCCTGGGTTCCCTCGTCGCGGGCTGCGGCGCCGCGGCGCTGTGGAACACGACGGAGGCCTTGCTGGCCGAGGAAGCGCCGCCCGCGATGCGCGGGCGCGTGATGGGCCTGTACCAGACGGCCCTGGGCGCCGCGCTGGCGGTCGGGCCCTTCCTGCCGGGCGTGCTGCAGCTGGAGGGCCGCACCGTGCTCTGGGTGGCGGTCGGCATGGTGAGCGCGTGCCTGCTGCTCGCCGTGACGGCGCGCCCGCACGTGCCGCGCGACCTGGCCAGGGAGCACACGGGCACGTGGGAGGCCTTGCGCACCGTGCCGTGGCTCGCGTTGATCGCCTTTTGCGGCGGCGTGTTCGAGGCGGGCCTGGGCGCGGTCGGCGCCGCGCATGCATCGGCCACCGGCCTGAGCCTGCGCGCCGCGGCGAGCGTCGCCGGCGCCATCGGGGTCGGCAGCTTCCTGTGCCAGTACCCCGCGGGCTGGGCGGCCGACCGCTGGCCGCTGCGCACTGTCTTCACCACGGCAACGGGCGCCTTGCTGCTCGCCAGCATCGCGATGGGTTTCGCGACGCGCGCACCGTGCCTGCTATGGGTGTGCGGAATCGTCTGGGGCGGCGTCGGCGGCGCCCTCTACACGCTCAGCATGGTGCAGGTCGCGCGCGCCTTCGCCGGCCGCGCGACGGCGGGCGGCACGGCCGCCATGATCACGGGCTACACGTGGGGCGGAACGCTGGGGCCGGTGGTGAGCGGGTCCGCGCTGGAAGCGGGCGGCGCGCCGGGGCTGGCGGTGGGATTGGCGCTGCTGGCGGTGGCGGGGGTGGTGGCGGCGCGGCGGGCGGCGTGATGGCCAGCGTCGCGCCGCACCTGCGTCACCTCGCGCCTTACTTCTCGCCCTTGGAATGCGAGCGCCCTTCGCGCTCCGCCTCCTCCATCTCGCGCGCTTCCGACTCGGAACGCGGCTTGGACGCTTCGGCGTCCGACTGCACGTCGGCCTTGTCGAGATAGCCCTTGATGTTCTTCTGGTAGTCGCGCGTCGCCGTGTAGCTGCCTTCGCCTTCCACCTCTGCGCCCTGCGCATCGGGACGCGACTGGAAGTCGGTGGCGCCCGCGCGCTGCTGCTGCGGGTCGCTCTCGCGCTGGGGTTGCTGCTGCATGGGACGCGGGGTGGACTTGTCCTCGTTGGGCATGGATCGCTCTCCTCGTAGGATTGGCGGGTGCCATGGCGGCACGCGCCTGTCCAGCTTAGGAAGCGCCCCCACGGCTTGGTGTCGTCCCCGACGCGGGGCGCGTGTCGGTGCCCGCTTACGTTGCGGTGGGGTTCGCCGCTTCGCTCGCTCGCCGAAGCTTCCCGAACCTCACTCCTGCAGCGAAGCCCACATCTCCTTGTCCCGCTCCGCCGTCCACACGCGCGGCACCTTCACGCCCCGCGCTTCGTCGAAGGCGCGGCTCACGTCGAAGGGCAGGCAGTGCTCGTAGATGAACACGTTGCCGAAGATCGGGTCCATGGACTTGCGCGTGTGCGCCATCGCCGCCTTGAGGTCCATGTTCGACGCGGCGGCTTCCTTGGCACAGCGGAACAGCGTCTCCACCCAGCGCTGCGTGTACGCGATGCCGGCCGCGACCTGCTCGCGTCCCTGCAGCGCTTCGCCGCGGCCAGGCACCAGCGCCGTCGCATTCAGCGCCTTCAGCGCCTGCAGCGTCGCCGGCCACTCTTCCAGGTGCGCGTCGCCCGTGTAGACGCCCGCGTTGTACTCGACCAGGTCGCCCGAGAAGAGCACGCCCTCCTCCTCGACCCACGCGATCGTGTCGCCCCGCGTGTGGCCGTTGCCGGGCGACCAGATCTGCACGCGCACCCCGCCCAGGTCCACGGTCAGGCGGCCGGGCACTTCGCCCTTGCCGGGCACGCCGCCGCCGATGACGAGCGTGGGCCAGGTGAGGCCCGGGATCTCCTCGGCGTTGCGGAACAGGCGCGGGAAGCGGTCCATCTCCGACTGCATGTCCTCCTTGCCGCGCTCGGCAATCAGCTCGAAGGTGCCCTGGCTGGCGATGATCTCGCTCGCCCCTTCCTTGAAGTACGCGCTCGCGCCCAGCACCCGCACCGCGTGGTAGTGCGTCAGCAGCACGTACTTGATCGGCTTGTCGCTGACGGTGCGGATGCGGGCGATCAGGTCGCGCGCCATCGACGGCGTGGCGGTGCAGTCGCTGACCATGACGTACTTGTCGCCGATGATCACGCCGGAATTGGGGTCGCCCTCGGCGGTGTACGCCCAGCAATGCGCGGACAGCTGCTCGAAGGTGATCTTCTTGTCGGCCAGGTCGGCCTGGCTCGCAAAGGCTTTGCTCATGGGTCTCCTCGGTGGATCCCCATCATTCTACTTAGCGTAATGCGTTACGCATTGTTGAACGGCGGCCGCAGCCAGGCCGCGGCCTGTTCCACCAGGCGATCCACGTGCCAGGTGGCGTCGACCGCGTGCACGCGCGGTTCCGCCCGCGGGTCTTCCAGCGCCTCGAACTGGCTGGCCACCAGGCTGGGCGGATAGAAGTGGTCCGTGCGCGAGGCGACGCGCTCGAGCGCCTGGTGCGGCGTGAGCGACAGGTGCAGGAAGTGCAGCGCAGGCGAGGCGGCGCGCAGCGTGTCGCGGTAGCTGCGTTTCAGCGCCGAGCAGGTCAGCACCACGCCGGCCGGGTGCGCCTGCAACTGCTCCGCGAGCCGCGCGAGCCAGCCGGCACGGTCCTCGTCGGCAAGCGGCTGGCCCTGGCGCATCTTCTCGATGTTGCCCGGCGGGTGGAAGTCGTCGCCCTCCACCAGCGGCAGCATCAGGCGCTGGGCGAGCTCGGCCCCGACCACCGACTTGCCGCAACCGGCGACACCCATGACGACGACGTGGATCGGCGGGGGGAACATGCCGGCGATGTTAGAGGCTTGCGCCCCTCACCGGCCATGCAGGCCGCAATTTCTGGCGCGCCGGCGCTTCAACCGTAGGCCCGCGAGTCGCGGCGTGCGGGTGCGACGCTGCCCGGATGCACCAGCTGCCAGCCGACACGCACCAGCCCGGCCGCGAGCTGTCCGATGGCGCGCAGCGCGATGGCAGCGGCCATGCGCAGGTCGGCCATCGGCGTCAGCACGGCCGACAGGTTGACGCGGCGCCGGGCCGCCAGCACGGGCTCGGCGACGGGGTCCCAGGCGAAATAGGACGCGCCGCTTTCGTTCCAGGCCTCCAGCACCACCCGCTGCCCGGCCCGCACGTACATGGAGCGGCCCACCTGCAGCACGTGGTCACCGGAGTCGTCCGGGTTCACACCGTGCGGGCCGTCGGCCGTCGCCCAGACGCGGCCGTGCGCGACGCGGACGATCCCGTCCGTGGCCGGGCGCAGGGTGATCGCACGGCCGCGGGCCAGCTTCCACGTGCCCGGCAGGGCCGAGGAGGGGGCGGAGGCGAGGAGGCGGGTGGCGGACAGGGCGAACATGGTGTTCTCCAGCGATCGTTTTTCGGAATCGAATGATCGTTCACGCTCCCTTGGCGGTCCAATGAAATCCCGCTACGCTATTGATTCCCGATCCGCATCAATAGCACCGAGCGCCATGCAGCATTCGCAGACGCACCTGCGCACCCGTCCCATCGCCGCCGGCCACCTGCGCGCCTTCGAGGCCGTGGCCCGGCACCTCAACTTCCGCGCCGCGGCCGAGGAAATGGCGCTGACCCAGTCGGCCGTCAGCCGCCAGATCCAGTCGCTGGAGGAAGAAGTGGGCGTGAGCCTGTTCCTTCGGCACACGCGCGCGGTGGAGCTGACCAGCGCGGGCGCGCAGTTGCTGATGGCCGTGTCGCAGTCGCTGCCGCGCATCGACAGCGCGGTGCGGCAGATCCGCCAGAGCGCGGGCCGCCGCTCCGTGGCGATCACCACCTTTGCCTCCTTCGCCTCGATGTGGCTGATCCCGCGGCTGGAACAGTTCCAGCGCGACAACCCCGACATGGACATCCGCATCGACGCGACCGACGCCACGCTCGACCTGGAAGTCTCGGACGTGGACCTCGCCCTGCGCTACGGGCCCATGGCCAGCATGCCGGCGCACGCCACGCGCCTGTTCGGCGAGCAGCTCACGCCGGTGGCCAGCCCGTGGCTGCTCAAGGGCGGAGCGGCGCTGGCCAAGCCGGCCGACGTGGCCCAGTTCGCGCTGATCGAAGCCGGCGATGCGCACCAGACGCACCTGGAGTGGCTGACGTGGCGGCGCTGGTTCGACGAGCACGGGCTGGCCAAGCTGCAGCCCAAGCGCTGGCTCTATTTCAACTACGCCTACCAGATGGTGCAGGCGGCGCTTGCCGGCCAGGGCCTGGTGCTCGCGCGCCTGCCGCTGGTGGCCGAAAGCCTGGCCAACGGCGACCTGATCGAGCCGCTGCCCCGGCTGCGCATGGATTCACCGATGGCCTACTGGCTGGTGGTGGGGCCGCGCAGCGCCCAGCGGCCGGAGATCCGGGCGTTCTGCGAGTGGCTG
Organism: Ramlibacter sp. G4-7; assembly: GCF_057784995.1. Lineage (NCBI taxonomy): Bacteria > Pseudomonadati > Pseudomonadota > Betaproteobacteria > Burkholderiales > Comamonadaceae > Ramlibacter > Ramlibacter sp. G4-7. The sequence goes on along the minus strand of NZ_JBYNTT010000029.1, from coordinate 28,244 downwards.
ATGGTCCAGAGCCGCATCACGCGGCAGACGATCGGGGAAGTGCCGGATCCCGATACGGTGGACAACCTCGATTGAAGGTCCGGAAATCCGCCTGCTCACCCGCCCAGCGAAATCGGCCAGACCACCCCCAGCTCGTTCAGGATCGCATCCAGCGGCACGTCGTGCGGCTCCGGCTCGAAGTCGGGCAGGAAGCCGTCGGCCAGGCCCAGCCCGACCGTGTAGGGCCTGGGCTGGAGCTGGGCCAGGGTGCGGTCGTAGAAGCCGCCACCGTAGCCGAGGCGGTAGCCGCCGACCGCGTAGCCGACGCAGGGAACGAACAGCAGGGTGGGCACGACCACCTCGGTGTCCTTGGGCTTGGGAATGCCGAAGGCATCCTCCTCCATGGGGCATCCGGGGAACCATGCGTGGAATTTGAGCGTCTGATGTACCTTGTCGACCACGGGCAAGCCGATCCGGCGCAATTGCGGTTCATCCAGCAGTTCGCCGTCCTCCTTCCAGCGATGCAGCGCCGGCAGCGGATCGAATTCCCCCTTGATCGGCCAGTACGCACCGATGACGGTGTCGGAGCGGCCCACCAGCCAGATGCGCATGACCTGCTGCAACAGGTCCGCGCGGCGTAGTCGATCCGGCATCTTCATGCGTTGTTCTATGAGCCGCCGGCGCAGAGCCCTTTTATCTTCCGACCTGTCCATAATTCCCCGATGAAGTTGAGAACGATTCTGGCACCCCTCGCGATCGTCCTCGCCGGCTGCGTGCAGGCGCAGCAGCCCACCCAGCCCCGCGACGACGCCATCCTGGAGATGCAGAAGGCCTACGCCGCCGGCAACAAGGCCCGCCTGGCGCAGCTCCTGCCCCTGGCGCAAGGCCATGCCCTCGAGGCCTGGGCCGCCTACTGGGAGCTGCGCTCCCGGCTGGACACCGCTTCGCCCACCGAGGTGCAGCAGTTCTTCGCCCGCTATCCCGGTACCTACCAGGAGGATCGCCTGCGCAACGACTGGCTGCAAGTGCTGGGCCAGCGCCGCGACTGGGACAGTTTCGCCCAGGAATACCCCAAGTTCCGCATGAAGGACGACCGCGAGGTGCGCTGCTACGCGCTCCTGGTGCAGGCCTTGCAGGATTCCAACACGCTGCCGGCGGTGTCGGAAGAGATCCGCCGCAACTGGCTGGCGCAGCGCGACGCCGACGACGGCTGCACCCTGGCCGCGGCCAGCATCCTGGGCAAGCCGGGCTCCAGGCTCACCGCGTCGGACGGCTGGCGCAAGGTGCGCCAGGCGGTGGAGGCCAACCGGGTGCGCGCCGCCTCGGATGCGCTGGAGCTGGTCAAGCCCGAGGCGCAGCCCCTGCTGAAGGAGCTGATGGCGCAACCGGCGAAGTTTCTCTCCTCCAAGGTGTTTGCCGCCTCGCGCACCCGCCGCGAGATGGTGGGGCTGGCGCTGATCAAGCTGGCCACCTCCGACATCGAGGGCGCCGCCGGCCAGCTGGAGAACAAGTGGGGACCGCAGTTGCACCCGGAGGAGCGCGACTGGATCTGGGGCGTGATCGGCCGCCAGGCCGCCCAGCGCCTGCAGCCGGAGGCCAACGGGTATTTCGCCAAGGTCGAACGCGACCGCTACCTGAACGACGACCTGCTCGGCTGGAAAGTGCGTGCCGCGCTGCGCGCGCCCCGGGGCACGGACTGGAAGAACGTGCTGGAAGCCGTCAACGCCATGAGCGAGGAGTCGCAGCTCGATTCCACCTGGGTCTACTGGAAGGCGCGGGCGCTGCTCGCCGCGCCGCAGCCGACCGAAGCGCACCGTGCCGAGGCGCAAAAGCTGCTGCAGTCCATCGCCTCGCCCAAGGGCTTCTACGAGCAGCTCGCGCTGGAGGAACTGGGCCAGAAGATCGTCGTGCCGGTCAAGCCGCAGCCGATCACCGACGAGGAAAAGAAGGCCGCGCGCCAGGAGCCGGGCCTGAACCGCGCCCTCTATGCGATGGCGCTGGGCCTGCGCGCCGAAGGCAACCGGGAGTGGAACTACACCACCAACCTGCACCGTCCGGGCGGCTTCAACGACCGCGAGCTGCTGGCCGCGGCGCAGTTCGCGTGCGACCGCGAGGTGTGGGACCGCTGCATCAACACCAGCGAGCGCACCAAGGTGGAGTTCGACGCCGAGCAGCGCTTTCCCATGCCGTTCCGGGAGATCGTGGTGCGCCGCGCCAAGGAGATCAGTCTCGATCCCGCCTACGTCTATGGCCTGATCCGGCAGGAAAGCCGCTTCGTGATGGACGCGCGCTCCAGCGTCGGCGCCTCCGGGCTGATGCAGGTGATGCCCGCCACCGCGCGCTGGACGGCCCGCAAGTACGGCATGGACAACTTCACGGCCGACAAGCTGCAGGACCGCGAGACCAACATCGCGATCGGCACCGGCTACCTCAAGCTGGTGCTGGACGACTTCGCCGGCTCCATGCCGCTGGCGGCTGCGGCGTACAACGCGGGCCCGAGCCGGCCGCGCGCCTGGCGCAACGGGCCGCTGCTGGAAGGCGCGGCCTGGGCCGAGAACGTGCCGTTCCAGGAGACGCGCGACTACGTGAAGAAGGTGCTGGCCAACACCACCTTCTACTCCGCGATGCTCACCGGGCAGCCGCAGTCGCTGAAGGCGCGCCTGGGCATGATCGGCCCGCGCGACACCGCGCAGCCGGCACCCAACGGGGACCTGCCCTGAGCCGATGACGGTCTGGGAACAGGTCGCCGACACGATCGCCGCCGAGTTCTCGGACCTCGGCGACGTGCAGGACGTGACGCAGCTGGTGGTGCGCCTGCTGCTGGCGGGCCTGCTGGGAGGCATCCTCGGCATGGAACGCGAGCGCCACGGCAAGCCGGCCGGCGTGCGCACCCACATGCTGGTGGCCTGCAGCTCCGCCCTGGTCGTCATGGTGGTCAGCCAGAAAGGCATGGACGACGAGGCCCTGAGCCGCGTGCTCCAGGGCCTGCTGGCCGGCGTGGGCTTCGTCTGCGCGGGCGCCATCCTCAAGCTGGAGAAGGAGGAGCAGGTGCATGGCCTGACCACCGCCGCCGGCGTGTGGATGACGGCGATGATCGGCATCGCCGCCGGCCTCGGACGGGAAGCGACCGCCGCCCTGAGCACGCTCATCGTGCTGGGCATCCTGCTGCTGGAGGGCCCGATCCGGCGGCGCATGCCTTCGAAGACGCGTTCGCCGGACGATTGAGTCATCAATCGCTGCGGCTTTTTGCATCAATGCCCCCGCCCGCCCCGCTAGCATCGCGCTGAACAATCTCCGGAGGCCGCGATGCCCACGCTCTACATCGGCAACAAGAACTACTCGTCCTGGTCCATGCGCCCCTGGGTGCTCCTGAAACAGGCGGGCATTCCCTTCGAGGAGCGGCTGGTCCGCTTCGATTCCTTCGACGGCGACTCGCACTTCAAGGACGAAGTGCTCAAGGTCAACCCGGCCGGCCGCGTGCCCGTGCTGGTGGACGAGGGCCTGGCCGTGTGGGATTCGCTGGCGATCATCGAGTACGCGGCCGAGAAGCACCCGGACCGCGGCGTCTGGCCGCGCGATGCCCGCGCCCGGGCGCGGGCCCGCAGCGTCTGCGCCGAAATGCACTCCGGCTTCAGCGCCCTGCGCACGCACTGCCCGATGAACATCGAGGCCTCGCTGCCGCACATAGGCGCGCTGGCCTGGCGCGACCAGGCCGGCGTGCGCAGCGACGTCGAGCGCATCGTCGGCATGTGGACCGCCTTGCTGGAAGAACACAAGGGCCCGATGCTGTTCGGCGAGTTCAGCGCCGCCGACGCCTTCTTCGCGCCCGTGTGCATGCGCATCCGCGGCTACGCCCTGCCCGTGCCTGGCCGCATCACCGACTACGTGCGCCGCGTCTGCGCCCTTGCGTCGGTCAAGGCCTGGATGGACGCCGCCCTGGAAGAAAAGGACTTCGTCGTCTTCGACGAACCGTACCGCACCTCCCGCACCTGAGTTCCTCGCGCCCACTTGGGGAGAGGGTCGGCGGCGAGGGGCAGGCGGAGCACATTTACACTCCGCCCATGCGAATCTTCCGCGTCGGCGGCGCCGTCCGCGACGCCCTCCTCGGCCTGCCGGTGAACGACACCGACTGGGTGGTCGTGGGCGCGACGCCGGAAGAGATGATCCGCGCCGGCTACCTGCCGGTCGGCAAGGACTTCCCGGTCTTCCTGCATCCGGACACGCGCGAGGAACACGCACTCGCGCGCACGGAGCGCAAGACCGGCCGCGGCTACCACGGCTTCGCGTTCCACGCGGCGCCCGATGTCACGCTGGAAGAGGACCTCGCGCGCCGCGACCTCACCATCAACGCGATCGCGCAGGCCGGGGACGGGTCGCTGATCGACCCCTTCGGCGGGCAGCAGGACCTGGCCCGCAAGGTGCTGCGCCACGTGACCGAGGCCTTCCGCGAAGACCCGGTGCGCATCCTGCGCGTGGCGCGCTTCGCCGCCCGCTTCCACGAGTTCACGCTGGCGCCCGAAACGCTGGCGCTCATGCGCGCGATGGTCGACGAAGGCGAGGCCGACCACCTGGTGCCTGAACGCGTCTGGCAGGAACTGGCGCGCGGGCTGATGGAGCCGCGTCCTTCGCGCATGCTGGAGATCCTGCAGGCGTGCGGCGCGCTGGCACGCGTGATGCCGGAGGTACAGGCGCGCGAGGAAGTGCTGCGCGTGCTGGATACGGCCGCAGCGCTGGCCGCGCCGCTGCCCGTGCGTTTCGCCTGCCTCACCACCGGCCTGGACCCCGCGCAGGTGAAAGCCTTGTCGGAGCGGCTGCGCGTTCCGAACGAATGCCGCGAGCTGGCGGAGGTGGTGGCACGCGAGCGCGGCGCGATCGACGCGGCATTGCAGGCCGACGCGGAGGCCACCGTGCGCCTGCTGGAACGCTGCGACGGCTTCCGCAAGCCGCAACGCTTCGCGCAGGTGCTGCTCGCCTGCGAGTGCATCGCGCGCAGCGCGCCGGGCGCCGAAGCCAGGCCCTATCCGCAAGGGGCGGCGCTGATGGCGGCGCTGCGTGCAGCGCGCTCCGTGGACACGGCGACGGTCGCGGCGAAGGCGCGCGACGAAGGCCTTTCCGGCGACGCCATCGGCCAGCGCATCCAGCAGGCGCGGGTGCGGGTCGTCCTGGACGCTCAGACCAGGAGCGCGAGCGCGGCGTAGTCGCCCACGCGGTCGCCCAGGCCGGCGGGCACCAGCTCGCAGCCGTTGGTGAGCGAGGGCAGCTTGCCCGCCAGTTGCGCCTGCAGCCGCGGCAGCAGGTAGTCCTTGTTGTTGCCGAAGACGCTGCCGCCCAGGCTGATGCGCTGCAGGTCCAGCACCACCGTGATGTTGTAGAGGGCGCGGCCCATCACGCGGCACAGCTCGTCGACCGTCGCGATCGCGGCGGCGTCGCCGGCGCGCGCGCGCTGCATCAGGGTGGCCGCATCGGCACCGAAGCGGCGGGCGACGGCGTTGCCCGCCACCAGCGCCTCGAGGTCGCCCACGTTGCCGCAGCCGCACAGGGCGTCGTCGTTGTCGCTCACGAACATGTGGCCGCCGTGGCCCGCGTTGCCGTTCTTGCCGCGCAGCACCCGGCCGTCGACGCACAGGCCCATGCCGACGCCGGTGCTCCAGGTGACGTAGGCGCAGTGCTCGAAGCCCTGCAGCGCGCCCCAGCGGCGCTCCGCTTCCAGCGCGGAGACGGCGTCGTTTTCCACGCGCACGCCCTGGGTGAACCGGCGGCGCAAGGGGGCTTCCAGCGTGGCCGTCATCCAGTCGTTGGGCAGGCCGCGCGCCGGCCCCGCCATGCCGCCGCAGATGTTGGGCGCGGCCAGTTCCACCAGCCCCGCGTTCATCACGAAGGGGCCGGCGGAGGACACGCCGCAGCGCTGCACCCGCGAAGGATCGACGCCGATCTCGGCGCAGGCTTCGTCCACGAGGCGGATCACCTGCCGCGCGACCGCGTCGTTGCTGCCGGTCTTGGCGGTGGGTTCGCTGCGCTTGCCCACCAGTTCGAGGCCGGCGCCGGAATTGAGGCTGACGGCGACCTTGGTGCCGCCGATGTCGATGCAGGCTTTCATGGGATCAGAGGAACTTCGCGATCGCCGCTGCGGCCATGCTCAGGAGGATGGTGGACGTCAGCGGGATGAACATGTCGCGCCCGAAGAGCTTGAAGCGCAGGTCCCCCGGCAGCCGGCCGAAGCCGAGCTTCTGCAGCGCGGGCGAGAACCAGCTGATCAGCACCAGCGCGAGAAAGACGACGATCATCCAGCGGATCATCGGGAGAGTGTAAGGGGGGTGGGGGCGGGGTGGGGACTGCGGGGAGGCGGAGACGGGGGGACGGGGACGCGAACGCGAACCCACCGTTCACGTCACGACGCCAACCGCGTCCACTTCTCCCGGCTCCGCGCCGACGCCAGCACCGCCTCGATGAACCGCACCCCGCGCGCCCCCGCCTCCACGTCCGGATAGTCGGCCTCCAGCGGATCGGGCGCCCTGCCCTCCCCGTGCGCACGGATCGCGGCCGCGACTCCCAGGTACACGTTCGCGAAGGCCTCGATGAAGCCTTCCGGGTGCCCGGGCGGGATCCGGCCGGCGCGCAACGCCGGCGGGTGCAGCCAGGGCGCGCCCCGCGTCAGCAGGCGCGGCGGGCCGTCGAGCGCGAAATGCGTGAGCCGGTTCGGCTCCTCCTGCCACCACTCGATCGTGCCCAGCGTGCCCGACACGCGCAGGCGCAGGCCGTTCTCGATGCCGGTGTTGACCTGGGAGGCCACCAGCACGCCGCGCGCGCCGCCGGCGAAACGCAGCAGCACGTTGGCGTCGTCGTCGAGCGCACGGCCGGGCACCAGCGAACCGAGGTCGGCACAGAGGCTCTCCACTTCCAGGCCCGTGACCGTCGCCACCAGGTTCTCCGCATGCGAGCCGATGTCGCCCAGCGCGCCGGCGCCGCCCGACTGCGCCGGGTCGCTGCGCCAGGCCGCCTGCTTGTTGCCTTCCGCTTCCAGGCGCGTGGCCAGCCAGCCCTGGTTGTATTCGACGACGACCTTGCGGATCGTGCCCAGCTCGCCGCGCCGGACCATCTCGCGCGCCTGCCGCACCAGCGGGTAGCCGGTGTAGTTGTAGGTCACGCCGAACACCGTGCCGCGGCGGCGCACCGCGTCCACGAGTTCCTGCGCCTGCGCCGCCGTATGCACCAGCGGCTTGTCGCACACGACATGGAAACCCGCATCGACGAAGGCCTTCGCCACCGGGAAGTGCACGTGGTTGGGCGTGACGATGGAGACCAGGTCGATGCGCTCGGCCGGGTCCCGCTTGAGTTCATCCGCGAGCAGCGCCTGCCAGTCGCCGTGGTTGCGCTCGTCGCGCAGCCCCAGTTCGCGGCCCGACGCCAGCGCCTTCTCGCGCGTGGACGACAGCGCGCCGGCCACCAGCTCGAACTGTCCGTCCAGCGCCATCGCCTTGCGGTGCACGGCGCCGATGAAGGCGCCCTGCCCGCCGCCCACCATGGCGCAGCGCAGCCTGCGGGGCGCTTCGTTCACTGGTTCTCCCGGGCGAAGGCCGCGTCGAACGCACCGCCGGCCGCGGGCGGAAAGTCCAGCCGCCTGCAGAACGCGGCGCTCTCGGTCGCGCCGTGCACGCGATCCATGCGGCTGTCCTCCCATTCGACCGACAGCGGGCCGCCGTAGCCGATGTCGTTCAGCGCCACGATGATGGCCTCGAAGTCCACCATGCCGCGGCCCACGCTGCGGAAGTCCCAGTAGCGGCGCGCGTCGCCGAAGCTGGTGTGGCCGCCGAACACGCCCACGGTGCCGTCGCCCTTGCCCCACCACACGTCCTTCATGTGGGCGTTGTAGATGCGGTCGGGGAAGGTGCGGATGAACTTGACGTAGTCGACGCCCTGGTAGGCCAGGTGGCTCGGGTCGAAGTTGAAGCCGAAGCGCTTGTGGCCCTGCACGGCCTCGATCGCGCGCTGGGTCGAGGCGATGTCGAAGGCGATCTCGGTGGGATGCACTTCCAGCGCGAAGTTGACGTTCTCTTTCTCGAAGGTGTCGAGGATGGGCCCGAAGCGCTTGCCGAAATCGGCGAAGCCCGCGTCCCAGTACGCCTGCGTCGTGGGCGGGAAGGCGTAGGTCGCGTGCCAGATCGAGGAGCCGGTGAAGCCGGTGACGGTCTTCACGCCGAACTTCCTCGCGGCGCGCGCGGTGTCGGCGAGTTCCCTGGCGGCGCGCTGCCGCACGCCTTCCGGATCGCCATCGCCCCAGACGTGCTCCGGCAGGATCGACTTGTGCCGCGCATCGATCAGGTCGCACACGGCCTGGCCGACGAGATGGTTGCCGATGGCCAGGGACGTGAGGCCGTGCTTCTTCAGCAGCGCCCACTTGTCGCGCACGTAGGCCTCGCTGCCGAGCGCCTCCTGCACGTTGAAGTGGTCGCCCCAGCAGGCCAGCTCCAGCCCGTCGTAGCCCATGCTCTTGGCCAGCGGCGCGAGCTCGGAGAGCGGAAGGTCGGCCCATTGGCCGGTGAAGAGGGTGACGGGTCTTGGCATGTATTGCTCCGCTAGCGGCACCAGGTCGCGCGGAACAACATGCAGCGCGACCTCTCTTGTGGGGAGGATCCGGCTTCGCCGGTCCTCCTCACACTGATCAGGCCACCGAGAAAAGTCGCGCAGCGACTTCTCCCGGTGAATATTCAGAACGGCGAGTTCGGGAAGTAGAACTCCTTCGCGTTCTGCTTCGTGATCAGCACCGACGGAACGATGTTGGTCGCGGGCAGCTTCTCGCCCTTCAGGCGCGCCTCGCCGGTCATCTTGATCGCGTCGTACATGAACTTGGGCGAGTAGGACACGTTGGCCTGGATCAGCGGGTCGCTGCCGTCCATCAGCGTCTTGATCGCGCCCTTGGCGCCGGCGCCGCCGAACACCAGCTTGATGTCCTTGCGCTTGGCCTGCTCGATGGCCTTCAGCACGCCCACGGCCATGTCGTCGTCGGCCGCCCAGACCGCGTCGATCTCCTTGAAGCGCGTCAGGTAGTCCTGCATCACCTTGAAGGCATCGTCGCGGTTCCAGTTGCCGTGCTTGGCATCCAGCAGCTTGATGTTGGGGTAGTTCTTCATCACGGCGTTGAAGGCGTCCATGCGCTCGTTGTCGAGCGTGGTGGGGATGCCGCGCAGCGCCACGATGTTGCCCTTGCCGTTCAGCGCCTTGGCGATGTACTCCGCCGGGATCCTGCCGAAGGCGGTGTTGTCGCCGGACACGTAGGCGTCCTGGGCGCTGGTGTCGGTCAGGCCGCGGTCGACCACCGTCACGTAGATGCCCTTGGCCTTCACCTGGGCGACCGGCTTGGTCAGCGCGGCGGACTCGAAGGGGAACACGACCAGCGAGGTGATCTTGTTGACGGTCACCAGGTCCTGCAGCTGGTTGGCCTGCTCGGACGCATTGGCGGCGGTCTTGACGATCACCTGCATGCCGGGATGTGCCTTCTCCAGGTCCTTCTTGGCCTCGTTGGCCCAGTAAACGGCACCAGCCATGAAGCTGTGCGTGGCGGCCGGCATGGACACGCCCAGCACCTCCTTCTTGCCCTGTGCCAGGGCGGGCGCCACCGCCAGCGTCGCCGCCAGTGCCGCGGCGCCCAGCGCCAGTCTGCGGGTGAGTTTCGTCATGGTTGTCTCCTTGGGAAGAAAGCCGCCCTGGCGGCTGCGGTTGGTAAACACTTTCATCGCCGGCCGCGCTGCAGGAAGGCGACGATGATGATCACGAAGCCCTGCACCGCCGCATTCAGGTACACGCTGATGATGCTGGTGAGGTTCAGGATGTTGCTGATGACCGACAGCAGGATGGCGCCGACCACCGTGCCGGCGATGCTGCCGGCGCCGCCCTTGAGCGCGGTGCCGCCGACGATCACGGCGGCGATCGCCTCCAGCTCCCACAGCAGGCCCGTCGTGGGCGAGGCGGAGCCGAGGCGCGGCACGTACAGCAGGGTCGCGACGCCCACGCACAGCCCGAGCAACATGTAGGTGAGCACCTTGACGCGGTCGACGTCGACGGCGGCATAGCGCGCCACCTGCTCGTTCGAGCCGATCGCCTGCACGTAGCGGCCGTAAGCGGTGCGGTTCAGGACGAAGCCCCCCGCCAGCGCCATCACCGCGAACACCCAGACGGGGAAGGGGATGCCGAGCAGGCTGCCGTAGTAGACCGGGCTGTAGACGTCGGCCAGCGCGTTGTCCAGGGTGATCGCGCCGCCGTCCGCGAAGTAGGTCAGGTAGGCGCGGAAGATCCCCAGCGTGCCCAGCGTCACGATGAAGGGCTCGATGCGGCCCTTGGTGATCAGCAGGCCGTGCACCAGCCCGAACACGGCGCCCAGCACCAGCGACAGCAGCATGCCCAGCACGATCACCAGGACCGGTGATCCCACACTGGCCGCCACCTTGTTCATCAGCAGGATCATGCAGCCGGCGATCAGCGCCGCCATCGAGCCCACCGACAGGTCGATGCCGCCGCTGATGATCACGAAGCACATGCCCACGGCGATGATGCCGATGAAGGCGGTGCGGGTCAGCACGTTGAGCAGGTTGTCCAGGGTGGCGAATTCGCCATTGAGCAGCGTGCCGGCGATGCATAGCAGCACCAGGCCCGCCACGGGGCCGAAGCCGTGCAGCTGCCCCCACAGGTCGGCGGCGCGGCGCGTGGGCGTGGCTTCAGCGAGTTCCGGTGGCATGGGCGATGAGTTCCTCTTCGCTGAGGTGTTCGTCGTGCACGGTGGCGGTGAGATGGCCGCCCCGCATCACGACGACGCGGTGGCACAGGCCGATCAGCTCCAGCAGCTCGGACGAGATCACGATGACCGCCTGGCCGTCGCGCGCCAGGCGCTGGACCAGGAAATAGATGTCGCGCTTGGCGCCCACGTCGACCCCGCGGGTGGGCTCGTCGAGCACCACCACGCGCGGCCGGGGTTGCAGCACCTTGGCGAGCGCCAGCTTCTGCTGGTTGCCGCCCGACAGGGCCGAGGCGCGCTGGCGCAGGTCGCCGGTGCGGATGCCGTAGGTGCGCACGGCGGCCTCGAGGGCCTGCTGTTCGCGCGCGGGCTGCAGCACCGGCCGCGCGAACTCGCGCAGGTTCATGAGGGTGAGGTTCTCGCGCAGGCCGAAGTCCACGTGCAGGCCCTTGCCCTTGCGGTCTTCGCTGAGGTAGGTGATGCCCTCGTTGGCGGCGGCGCGCGGATCCGGCAGCCGCACTTCGCGGCCGTCCATGCGCACGACGCCCGCGCTCTTCGCGCGCAAGCCCAGGATGCCTTCGAACAGCTCCGTGCGGCCGGCGCCCACCAGGCCCGCGAAGCCCAGGATCTCGCCGGCGCGCACCTCGAAGCTCACGTCGCGCGCCCAGCCCGGCACCGTGAAGCCCCGCACTTCCAGCACCGGGGTGCCTTGCGGGGCGGGATCCTTGGCCGGGAACAGGTCCGAGATCTCGCGGCCGACCATCAGGTTGGCCATCGCATGGCGCGTGAGCTGCGCGGTCGGCTGGCGGGTGACGAAGCGGCCGTCGCGCATGACGACGACTTCGTCGGTGACCTTCTCCACCTCGTCGAGCTTGTGCGAGATGTAGACCAGGGTCACCCCGTCGGCCTTCAATTGCGCCATCAGCGCGAACAGGCGCTGGGTCTCGCCCGGCGTGAGCGTCGCGGTGGGCTCGTCCATGATCAGGAGCCGCGCCTTGCGCGCGAGCGCCTTGGCGATCTCCACCAGCTGCTTCTCGGCCACGATCAGGCTGCGCACGCGCGTGTCCGGCTCCGCCTGCAGGCCGACCTGGCGCAGCACGTCGCGCGTGGCCTCGCGCATGGCCTCGTCGTCCAGCAACCAGCCGCGGATCTTCTCGTGCCCCAGGAAGATGTTCTGCGCGATCGTCAGGTCCTCGGCCAGGTTGAACTCCTGGTGGATCAGCACGATGCCTTGGGCCTCCGCCTCGCGCGAGCTGCGGAAGTGGACCGGCTTGCCATCGACCAGCAACTCGCCGCCCGACGGTTCGAGGTAGCCGGCCAGGATCTTCATCAGCGTGGACTTGCCGGCGCCGTTTTCTCCCAGCAGGCCGACGACGTGTCCCGGCTGCAGCGCGAAGCTCACCCCGTGCAGCACCTGCACCGGCCCGAAGCTGCGCGTGATGTTGCGGAACTCGATCGCCAGGCTCATCCCCGCCCTCCATGCAGGCGCAGCGACTCCTGCATCGCCAGCGCGCCGGCGCCCACCAGCCCGGCCTGCGCCCCCAGGGGCGTGTACTGGATGTCCAGGTGCCGCGTGGAAAGCGCCAGCGAGCGGTGGTACACGCTCTGGCGCACCGATGCCAGGAACAGCGGACCGATCTGGGTGACGCCGCCGCCGATGAACACGTGCGAGGGATTGAAGAAGTTCACCACCGACGCGAGCATCTGCCCGATCAGGCTGCCGGCGCGCTGGATGATCGCGTTGGCCGCCGCGTCGCCGGCGCGGCTGGCCTGGCCGACGTCCACCGCGCTCAGCTTGCCGTTGGCCTGCAGCACCGCGGCGAGCGCGGGGCTCTCGCCGGCCTGCGCCGCATCCACCGCCATGCGCGTGATGGCGGGCGCGGCGGCCATCGCCTCGACGCAGCCGAGGTTGCCGCAGTGGCAGCGCGGGCCCGCCTGGTCGACGCAGATGTGGCCCACGTCGCCCGCGGAGCCGTTGGCGCCGCGGTACACCTCGCCGTGGCAGACGATGCCGCAGCCTATGCCCGTGCCCACCTTGATCACCATGAAGTTCTGCAGGCTGCGCTGCAGCCGCCACAGCTCGCCCAGCGCCATCAGGTTGACGTCGTTGTCGACGAAGACGGGAGCGGCGAACGCCTCGCCGAGGGAGTCGCGGATGGAGAAGCTGTCCCATTCCGGCATCAGCGGCGGGTTCACGAGCTGCGCGCTGGCGAAGTCCACCGGGCCGGGAACGCCCATGCCGATGCCGATGACCTGGTTGGCCGACACGCCGCAGCGCGCGAGCAGTTCCCGCATGACGTCGCGCACGCGGGCCAGCACCACCCCGGGTCCGTCGCGCACGTCGGCGTCTTCGGAATGGCGCGCCAGCACGGCCAGGTCCGGCCGCATCACCGCCACGTCGAGGCTGGTGGCGCCCAGGTCCACGCCGACGACGACACCCAGGCCGCTGGCCAGTTGCAGGGTTTCGGGCCGGCGGCCGCCCGAGGACTCCTGCAGGCCGGTTTCCTCCAGCAGGCCTTGTTCGATCAGGCCGGCGGCCAGCGCGTTGGCCTTGCTCCTGGAGCAGTCCAGGCGGCTGGCGAGCCCATTGCGCGAGCTGCCCACGGACCAGAACACGGTCCGGAGGACATGCATCTCGGCGGGCGAAAGCTGGTCCCAGCGCTTCACGCTGTTGTCTCCTGCGCCCGGCTCTGCCGCCGGGTCGGTTCGGATGCTAGGACCGGCACTTCCGCCGCGCAAGACTGATCTTCGGCCAAATTCAGGCGGAAGGGACCGCCGCCGGCATCAAAGGCGGGCCAGGACGAGAACCTTCGGGTTCAAAGCGTGTGGGTGCGGTCCCCGTAGCGGAAGCCGATCGCGTTCCAGAACGGGCCGCGCTGGAAGCCGATCACCTTGAACAGCTCGCCCATCTCGTGTTCGGCCACGAGCCGCTGCGCAGCGGCTTGCTGCGCGATGGGCAGCGAGGCCATGCGCTCGCCGATGCCGCAATTCACGAGAAAGCGCCCCTGCGTCGCATAGCCCAGGGCCGGCAGCCCGGCCTCCTGCGCCGCCACCGCGATGCCGGTGAAGTCGACGTGCGCGGTGATGTCCTTCTCGCCCGGCGCCTCCAGTGGGTCGGGATCGGCCAGGTGCCCGCGGTGGCACATGAGCGTGCCCATGTGGCGTTGCGGGTGGTAGTACTCCGCCTCGGGAAAGCCGTAGTCGATGAAGAAGGCCGCGCCCGCCTCCATGCGTTCGCCGAGCGTGCGCACGAAGGCCTGCGCGTGGTGGTGCAGTTCGGCGATGTAGTCGTGCGTGCCCGTGGGCTCCAGCGGCGGGCGCAGGTGCGTCAGCACGTCGGACCAGGCGAGCTTGCCGTCCTGCACCGTCACGCCGCGCTCGTGCCACAGCAGGTTCTTGCGCACGATCAGCTTGACCGGCATCGCATCGAGCACTTCGTTGCCCACCACCACCCCGCGCATCTTCTCGGGCAGTTCGCTGGCCCACTCGACCTGGTCGGCGAACGGCGCCAGTGCCTGCTGCTGGCGTTCGCGCAGCGAGGCCGAGAGTTCCACGATGGTGTAGCGCTGCACGCGTGCATGCAGCACCTGCAGCAGTTCGCGCGCGAGCGCGCCGGAGCCCGCGCCGAACTCCCAGATCTCGTTGGTGTCCGTGTGCTGCAAGGCTTCGTCCACCTGCACGGCCAGGCACTGCCCGAACAAGGGGCTCATCTCGGGTGCCGTGGCGAAGTCGCTGCCCGACCCCGGCATGGTGCCGAACTTGCGCGAGGTGTTGGCGTAATAGCCCAGCCCCGGCGCGTACAGCGCCAGCGCCATGTAGCGGTCGAAGGGGAGCCAGCCGCCGCCGCGCGCGACCTGTTCGGCGATCAGCCTGTGCAGGCCGCTGGTTACACTGCTCGCATGGTTTTCCACCGAGCGATTGTCCGCCAATGAAGGGCGCCTCAGGCCGCACTGTGCTGGTCACCGGCGGCGCGCGTCGGCTCGGCCGCGCCATCGCGCTCGACCTCGCCGCGGCCGGCTGGCAGGTCGCCGTGCACTTCCGCGGCTCGGACGCGCAAGCGCGCGAGACCTCCGCGGCGTGCGCCGCGCATGCGCCCTCGGATGTCTTCCAGGCCGACCTGGCCGACGAGCCGCAGGCCCGGGCCCTCGTGCCCGCCGTCGTGCAGCGCTTCGGCCGCCTCGATGCGGTGGTGAACAACGCCTCGCGCTTCGAGCACGACGATGCGCGCAGCTTCACGGCCGCCACGCTCGCCGCGCACATGGCCGCCAACACGGCGGCACCCGTGCTGCTGGCGCAGGCACTGGCTGCGCACCTGGAGCAGCGCGACGGCCAGGGCGCCGTGGTCAACCTGCTCGACCAGAAGCTGTGGAACCCGAATCCGGACTTCCTCAGCTACACGCTGTCCAAGGCGGCGCTGGAAGCGGCGACGACGCTGCTGGCGCAAGGGCTGGCGCCGCGGCTGCGCGTCGTCGGCGTCGCGCCGGGCCTCACGCTCACCAGCCACCTGCTGCCGCAGGAAAAGTTCGAGCAGTTGCACAAGCTGTCGCCGCTGGGGCGCTCGTCGACCCCCGAGGACGTCGTCCATGCGGTGCGCTTCGCCCTGGAGAACGGCTCCATCACCGGAACCACCCTGCTGGTCGATGGCGGCCAGCACCTGATGAAGTTCGACCGCGATTTCTCGCTGATGTGATGAGCAAGGCCGGCACCCAGATCCTCACCCTCGAAGGCCTGCGCTTCGACGCCAACCTGGGCATCCTCGAGCACGAGAAGTCGGCGCCGCAACCGATCCGCGTCGATGCGGAGCTGAACCTCGGCACCCAGCCACTGCTGCCGAGCGACGACGACATCATGCATGTGCTGGACTACCGCAAGGTCCGGCGGATCATCATCGAGGAGTGCACGGCGACGCACGTCAACCTCCTCGAGACCCTGATCGGCAAGCTGGCGCACCGCCTGATGCAGCTGCCCGGCGTGCTGGGCGTGCGGGTGCGCATCGCCAAGCTGGAGATCTTCGACGACTGCGAAGTCGCGATCCGGGTCGAAACGGGGCTCTGGTAGCGGGACGGCGCGTGGCAAGAGCTGACCACCGCGATCAGGCGCCGCCAACCGGTTCCCGCCGCCTCCGGCTGCCAGGTCCTTGAGCTCCAGCGGCTACGGGTAAAGGGCGGCAGCGGCGGTCCCTTGCGCGGATAGGCAGGCCACCCCGGCGGCGACCAAACTGCCGCATGGCCACCCCAAGCCGGGCATCTCCCGCATCCTTGCTGCGTCGCTGCGCCTGCGCCGGCCTGCTCGGCCTGGCGGGTTGCACCATCCCTTTCTCCCCCGGCGATGCCAAGCCGGGGACCTTCACGCCCTTCCCCTCGGGCGCCGCGAGCAGCAGCTATCCGGCCGAGGGCCAAGGCATGCGCGGCGGCCCCGGCACCCCGCCGTGAAGCCCCGCGCGGGCATTGCGCCGCGCGGGATGCGAAAATCGGGCGCATGAGCGCCGTCTGGATCGAACAGGAACCCGCCCCGGCGGAACAGGACCGCCGCATCGGGCGCGAGAACCACAAGCTCGAGAAGCGCCTGTGCCGCCTCGTCGGGCAGGCGATCGGCGACTACAACATGGTCGAGGCCGGAGACAAGGTCATGGTGTGCCTGTCGGGCGGCAAGGACAGCTACGCCCTGCTGGACATCCTGCTGAAGCTGCGCGCCCGCGCCCCGGTGGACTTCGACATCGTGGCCGTCAACCTGGACCAGAAGCAGCCCGGCTTCCCTGAGCACATCCTGCCCGACTACCTGAAGGCGCTGGGCGTGCCCTTCCACATCGAGGAGCAGGACACCTACTCCATCGTCAAGGACAAGATCCCCGAGGGCAAGACGATGTGCAGCCTGTGCAGCCGGCTGCGCCGCGGCATCCTGTACCGGGTGGCCGACGAACTGGGCGCCACCAAGATCGCCCTGGGCCACCACCGCGACGACATGCTGCAGACGCTGTTCCTGAACATGTTCTTCGGCGGCAAGCTCAAGGGCATGCCGCCCAAGCTGGTCTCCGACGACGGCCGGCACATGGTGATCCGGCCGCTCGCCTACGTGAACGAAAAGGACCTGGTGCGCTGGGCCGGGGTGCGCGCCTTTCCCATCATCCCCTGCACGCTGTGCGGCAGCCAGGAGAACCTGCAGCGCAAGCAGGTGGGCGCGATGCTCCAGGACTGGGAGCGCAGGTTCCCCGGCCGGCTGGACAACATGCTCCACGCGTTACAGAACGTCGTGCCCTCCCACCTGGCGGACGCGTCCCTGTACGATTTCAAGGGCCTGGCCGCCAGCGGCCAGGCAAGCCCGGACGGGGACCGTGCCTTCGACCACGAGGACTTCCCCGCCCCCGCGGCCCTGCCTGCCCTGCAGGTCATCAAGCTCTGAGGCGCGGCCCGCGCCTCGTTCGGGAGGTCGCATGGTGCGTACGATGAAGTTCCTGGCGGCCGCCGCGGCCGCACTGCTGCTGCTTTCCGGTTGCGCCAGCACCTACCTGCTGGACAACCAGGTCCAGACCTTCTCCCAGCTCGCCGCGCTGCCGGCGCAACCCACGTTCCGCTTCGAGCGCTCGCTGTCGCAGCAGGCCGACCCGGCGCAGCAGGCGCTGGAGGCGCTCGCCGATGGCGCCCTGTTCCGCGCCGGCCTGCGCCGAGACGACAGCGCGCCGAAGTTCAGCGTGCAGGTGAGCGCGCGGACCGAGCAGGTGCTCTCGCCCTATGCCTCTCCGTATTGGGGTGGGTGGGGCGGCGGCTGGAGCATAGGCCTGGGCGGCTCGCACGGGGCGATCGGCTTCGGCGGGCCCTGGCCGCGGGCGGACTCCTACTGGTTCCGGCGGGAAGTGAGCGTGGTCGTGCGCGAGCTGCCCACCAACCGCATCGTGTACGAGACGCACGCGCACAACGACGGGCCGGTGCTGGACAACCGGGTGGTGCTGCCGGCCATGTTCGACGCCGCCATGCAGGGCTTCCCCAATCCGCCTCCGGGCCCGCGCCGCGTCGACGTCCAGCTCGGCGCCAATTCGTAACACGTCCGTTGCGCCGGTTCGGTTTGCCGGGGAGCTCCCTACAATCGCCGCCATGGAAGCCACCCGCATCATTGCCGTCCGGCATGGTGAGACGGCCTGGAACGTGGACTCGCGCATCCAGGGCCAGCTCGACATCCAGCTGAACGACACCGGCCGGTGGCAGGCGCGGCGCGTCGGCTCCGCGCTCTCGTCCGAACAGCTCAGCGCCATCTACTCCAGCGACCTCGCCCGGGCCCACGAAACCGCGCGCGCGATCGCCGACGCGGCCGGCGTGCCGGTGGTCGCCCTGCCGGGCCTGCGCGAACGCCGCTTCGGCATGTTCGAGGGCAAGACCTTCGACGAGATCCAGAAGAACTGGCCGGAAGACACGCTCAACTGGAAGCGCCGCATCCCCGAATGGCAGCCGCCCGAGGGTGGCGAGTCGCTGCTGCAGCTGCGCGAACGCGTGACGCGCACCGTCAGCGACGTCGCGGCCCGGCACTGCGGCGAGCAGATCGCCGTCGTGGCGCACGGGGGCGTGCTGGACACGCTGTACCGCATCGCCACCGGCCAGGAAGTGAACTCGCCGCGCACCTGGCAGCTGCCCAACGGAGCGATCAACCGGTTGCTGTGGACGCCCCAGGGCTTCACCCTCGTGGGCTGGTCGGACACCCAGCACCTGGAACATGCCTCCATCGACGAAAACACCTCTTTCTGAGGACCTCAAGCGGCTGGTCGGCCAGCCCGCCTCCGCCATCGACACCCCGGCCCTCGTGGTCGACCTCGACGCCATGCAGCGCAACCT
Source organism: Ramlibacter sp. G4-7 (assembly GCF_057784995.1). Lineage (NCBI taxonomy): Bacteria > Pseudomonadati > Pseudomonadota > Betaproteobacteria > Burkholderiales > Comamonadaceae > Ramlibacter > Ramlibacter sp. G4-7. The sequence goes on along the minus strand of NZ_JBYNTT010000029.1, from coordinate 9,719 downwards.
CAGCCGCATGGCGGAGTTCGCGCGCAAGCACGAGATGCGCTGGCGGCCGCACGCCAAGATGCACAAGAGCGCGGCGATCGCGCGGCTGCAGATGCAGGCGGGTGCCGTCGGCGTGTGCGTGCAGAAGACCAGCGAGGCCGAGGCCATGGTCGCGGGCGGCGTGCACGACGTCTACATCAGCAACGAGGTGATCGCACCGGCGAAGCTGGCGCGCGTGGCCGACCTGGCGCACCAGGTCGCCGCCGAAAGCGGCCAGCTCGCCATCGCGGTGGACAGCCTCGAAGGCGTGCAGCGGCTAGCGCAGGCGATGAACGAGCGCCGGCGCGGCGGCCCGCCCGCCGTCATCGACGTGTTCGTGGAACTCGACGTGGGCCAGGGGCGCTGCGGCGTGACGCCGGGCCAGTCGGCGGTGGAGCTCGCGCTCGAAGTGCGCAAGCACGCGCCCCTGCGCTTCGCGGGCCTGCAGGCCTACCACGGCAAGGCCCAGCACCTTCGCAGCGCGCGCGAGCGACGCGAAGCGATCGCCGGGGTGGCGCGCGACGTGCGCTTCACGAAGAAGCTGATCGAGGACGAAGGCCTGGCGGTGGGCCTGGTCACCGGCGCCGGCACCGGCAGCATGCTGTACGAGACGGCCAGCGGCGTGTACGGCGAGCTGCAGGCCGGCTCCTTCCTGTTCATGGACGCGGACTACGCGGCCAACGAGCGCGACCCGGCGCAGCCGGCGTTCGAGCACGCGCTGTTCGTCAAGTCGCAGGTCATGAGCTCCGGCCTGTTGCACGCGGTGTGCGATGCCGGTCACAAGAGCCACGCGATCGACTCCGGCCTGCCGAAAGTGCTTGCCCTGGAGCCCACCGGCGAGCTGGACTACGGCAACGGCGGGGACGAGCACGGCATCCTGCGGCCCGCGCGCGGCAACCAGCGGGTGCCGCGGCTGGACGAAACCGTGTGGCTCATTCCCGGCCACTGCGATCCCACCGTCAACCTGCACAACCAGATGATCGGCGTCGTGGGCGGGCTGGCCAACGGGCGGGTGGACAAGATCATCCGGGTCGATGCCCGTGGCGCCCTGAGCTGAACGGCACCAGAATCGGGGCATGCAGTTGTCCCCGAGCCAGGTCATCGTCCTCGCGACACCGGTGTTCTTCCTGCTGATCGGCCTCGAGTTCGCCTGGGGCCGCTGGCGCGGGCGCGACACCTACCGCCTGAACGACGCGGTCAACAGCATCTCGCTGGGCGTCTTGAGCCAGGTCAGCGCCGTCCTCACGCGCCTGTTCCGCGTGGGCATCTACACCGCGGTGTTCTCCTGGGTCTCGGCGTGGCACGCGGACGCCTTCTGGACTTCCGTTCCGGGCTGGCTGCTCGCGCTCCTGTTCTACGACTTCTGCTACTACTGGCTGCACCGCGCCGGCCACGAGACGGCCTTGTTCTGGGCGGCGCACGTGGTGCACCACCAGAGCCAGGACTACAACCTGTCGACGGCGCTGCGCCAGACCAGCTCCGGCGCGCTGCTCGGCTGGGTGTTCTACCTGCCGATGGCCATCGCCGGCGTGCCGCCCAAGGTGTTCGCGGTGGTGGCGCTCGTCGACCTGCTGTACCAGTTCTGGGTGCACACGGAGCACGTGGGCAAGCTCGGATGGTTCGACCGCTGGTTCTGCTCGCCGTCCAACCACCGCGTGCACCATGCGGTCAACGACGGCTACCTCGATCGCAACTACGGCGGCATCCTGATCGTGTGGGACCGCCTGTTCGGCAGCTTCCGCGAGGAAGACGGGGAGTGCGTGTACGGAACGCGCGCGCCGCTGGAAAGCTGGGACCCGCTGTGGTCCAACCTGGAGGTGTACTGGGCGCTGGCCAGGGACAGCTGGCACGCACGCTCCTGGGCGGACAAGCTGCGTGTGTGGTTCAAGCCACCGGGCTGGCGGCCGGCGGACGTGGCGCAGCGTTTTCCGAAGGCGCCCTTCGCCATCGAGCGCGTGAGGCGCTACCACCCGCCGATGACGCGCGCGGTGGCGTGGTTCGCGGGCATCCAGTTCGTGTTGCTGCTGCAAGGCGCGACGCTGTTCCTCTGGCATGCGGACGCGATGGCCTTGTCGCAGTCGGTCGTGTGGCTCGCGGTGCTGGCCGCGGGCCTGTGGGCGGTGGGTGCCGTGATGCAGGGGCGCATCGGCATGCTGGAAGTGCTGCTGGTGGAAGTGGCGGCGCTGGCGACGGCGACGGCCGCGGAGGGCTGGATCGGGTTGCACCGGGTGTTCAAGCCGCTGGCGATGGTGCTCGCGATCGCCTTCGTCGCCAGCCGTCCGGGCTGGCTGCGGCAGGAGCGCGCCTTCGACCTGAAGCTGCTCGCGGCCCTGGTCCTGTGCCTGGCCGGCGACGTGTTGCTGATGCTGCCGGGGATGTTCATCCCCGGGCTCGTGAGCTTCCTGTGCGCGCACCTGTGCTACCTCGCGCTGTTCAAGCAAGGGCAGCGCTGGTTTCCCAGCGGCACGGTGCTCGCGGGCACGCTGGCCGCGGCGGTCGTGATGTACGCGGTCCTGTTCCCGCACCTCGGGCCGGTGCTGAAGGTCGCGGTGGCCGCGTATGCGGTGGTGATCGCGCTGATGGCGGCGCAGGCGATCGGACGCGCCGGTGTGTTGCGCAACCGCGCCGCAACCGCGGTGGCCATCGGCGCCGTGTTCTTCATGCTCAGCGACGCGCTGCTGGCCATCAACCGCTTCGCGCAGCCCCTGCCGATGGCGCAGTTCTTCGTGCTGGCCACCTACTACGTCGCGCAGGTGCTGATCGTGCGGAATGCGCGGGCGGGGGTGGCGCAGCCGGTGGGGTTCGGCGCTTCGCTGCCTCACCACCACCCTACAAATTCGACCTCAGCCTACGGCGGTTCCACGTAGGGTGGCGGCGGCCGACGGCCGCCGGACGGTGAGCACAGCGAACCCCACCGTGCCCGCAGTCCCTCCACTCCCCCACCGTACCCGCAGCGCCTCAGCTCTCGAACAATTCCCCGCCCGCCGCATTCGGCGGCACCACGCCCAGGTGCCGGTACGCCGCCATCGTCGCGATGCGGCCGCGCGGCGTGCGCTGCAGGTAGCCCTGCTGGATCAGGTAGGGCTCGATCACGTCCTCGATGGTGTCGCGCTCCTCGCCGATGGAGGCCGCCACGTTGTCCAGTCCCACCGGGCCACCGTCGAAACGGTGGATCACCGCCTCCAGCAGCTTGCGGTCCATCACGTCGAAACCGAGCGGGTCCACGTCCAGCATGGCCAGCGCCTTCTGCGCGATGTCCTGGTCGATGCGGCCCGTGCCCTTCACCTCCGCGTAGTCGCGCACGCGCCGCAGCAGGCGGTTGGCGATGCGGGGCGTGCCGCGCGAGCGGCGCGCGATCTCGGCGGCCCCCTGGGCGTCGATCGGCGCGGAGAGCAGCCCGGCGCTGCGGTGCACGATGCGCGTGAGCTCCTCCGAGGTGTAGAACTCCAGCCGCGCGACGATGCCGAAGCGGTCGCGCAGCGGGTTGGTGAGCATGCCCGCGCGCGTGGTCGCACCCACCAGCGTGAAGGGCTGCAGGTCCAGCTTGATCGAGCGCGCCGCGGGGCCCTCGCCGATCATGATGTCGATCTGGTAGTCCTCCAGCGCGGGGTAGAGGATTTCCTCCACCACGGGCGACAGGCGATGGATCTCGTCGATGAACAGGACGTCGTTGCGCTCGAGGTTGGTCAGCAGCGCCGCGAGGTCCTTGGGCTTCTCCAGCACCGGCCCCGAGGTCGAGCGCAGGTTCACCCCCAGCTCGTTGGCGATGATGTGCGACAGCGTCGTCTTGCCCAGGCCCGGCGGGCCGAACAGCAGCACGTGGTCCAGCGCCTCGCCGCGCTTGCGCGCCGCGCCGATGAAGATCTCCAGCTGCTCGCGCGTCTTCGCCTGGCCGACGTATTCCGCCAGGCCCTTGGGCCGCAGCGCGCGCTCCAGCGCTTCTTCCTGCGGCGATGCAGGCGCGGCCGACACCACGCGCTTGTCCGGCGCCGGGGCGAAATCGTCGGTCTGGATGGCCATCAGGAAACCTCCCCCCGGCTTGTCCGCTTTCGAGCGACTTCCGACGGCCTTGCTGCGCTCATCGCGAGAGGGCCTTCAATGCCTGCTTGATCCCTTCACTCACGCTCACGTCCTTGGGCAGCGACTTGAGGGCGGCCTGCGCCTCCTTGTCGCTGTAGCCCAGGGCCACCAGCGCCTGCAGGATGTCGCCCTGCGCGTCGTCCACGGCGTGGCCGACCGGGTGGCCGAGGTCGGCGCCGATCTTGCCCTTGAGCTCCAGCAGCAGCCGCTCCGCGGTCTTCTTGCCGATGCCCGGCACCTTCACCAGCCGGCTCGCGTCCTGCTGCGTCACGGCCTGGCCGATGTCGCCCACGCTCAGGCCGCTCAGCACGGCCAGCGCCGTGCGCGGGCCGACGCCGGAAATCTTGATCAGTTGCCGGAAGGTCTCGCGCTCGCCGGAAGAACCGAAGCCGAACAGGATCTGCGCGTCCTCGCGCACCACGAAGTGCGTGAGCAGCGACACCTTCTCGCCCACGCCGGGCAGGTTGTAGAAGGTGCTCATGGGCACGTCGACCTCGTAGCCGACGCCCTGGCAGTCCACCAGCACCTGCGGCGGGTTCTTCTCGGCCAGCGTCCCCGTCAATTTGCCTATCATTGCGTCCCTCTGTCGAGGATTATCAGCTTGATTCTCCGCCACGCCTTCACTCCCCTGAACAACACCCGCCTGTCGCACCTGTGCGGCGCCATGGACGAACACCTGCGCACCATCGAGAACGCGCTGCAGGTGCGCGTCTCCCACCGCCAGGAGCATTTCCGCGTGGAGGGACCCAAGGCCAGGGCGGAGCAGGCGCTCAACGTGCTGCAGGCCCTGTACGAAATGGCCGGCCGCACCATCTCCAGGGAGAAGGTGCAGCTGATGCTGGCCAGCGACGCCACGATGGACGACGAAGATGGCGCACCGGTGTTGCACACCCGCCGCAGCGACCTGAAGGCGCGCACGCCGAACCAGGGCGTCTACCTGGACAACATCGCCGGCCACGACATCACCTTCGGCATCGGTCCGGCCGGCACCGGCAAGACCTACCTGGCGGTCGCGTGCGCCGTGGACGCCCTGGAGCGCAACACGGTGCAGCGCATCGTGCTCACCCGCCCGGCGGTGGAGGCCGGCGAGAAGCTGGGCTTCCTGCCCGGCGACCTGACGCAGAAGGTCGACCCCTACCTGCGGCCGCTGTACGACGCCCTCTACGACCTCATGGGCGTCGAGCGGGTCACCAAGGCCTTCGAACGCAACGCGCTGGAGATCGCGCCGCTGGCGTTCATGCGCGGCCGCACGCTGAACAACGCCTTCGTGATCCTGGACGAGGCGCAGAACACGACGCCGGAACAGATGAAGATGTTCCTCACGCGCATCGGCTTCGGCAGCAAGGCCGTGGTCACGGGGGACGTGAGCCAGATCGACCTGCCCAAGGGCGCCCTGTCGGGCCTGATCGACGCCGAGCGCGTCCTCAAGCGGGTCAAGGGCATCGCCCACACCCGCTTCACCAGCGCCGACGTGGTGCGGCACCCGCTGGTGGCGCGCATCGTCGACGCCTACGACGCCGTGCGCAAGAAGGACGCCTGATGGCGGATGCGGACATCTCGCTGCAGTTCGGCACCTTCGCCGGCGCCGGCGCGCACAAGGCGATCCTGAGCCCCTCGCGCGTGCGCAAGTGGGTGGGAGTGGCGCTGCAGCGCCCGGGCGAGATCGCCGTGCGCATCGTCGGCGACGACGAGGGCCGCTCGCTGAACCGCCAGTACCGCGGCAAGGACTACGCCACCAACGTGCTCACCTTCGACTACGCGCAGGAGCCCGCCGTGTCGGCCGACCTCGTGCTGTGCGCGCCCGTCGTGGAGCGTGAAGCCAGGGAACAGGGCAAGACGCTGGAAGCCCACTACGCGCACCTGCTGGTGCACGGAACGCTGCACGCGCAAGGGTATGACCACGAAACCGGCGAGCGGGAGGCGGCCGAGATGGAGGCGCTGGAGGTCCTGTTGATGGGGGTGCTGGGGTATCCGAACCCGTATTGAGCGACCACCGGTGAGGTTCGCGTCGCCCCGCCGCTTCACCGCACCGTGATGGGAATCGTCACCGGCCCGTCATTGACCAGGTGCACCTGCATGTCCGCCGCGAATTCCCCGGTCTGCACCACCGGATGCGCCTCCCTCGCCCTGGCGACGAAATATTCGTAGAGCCTGCGCCCTTCGTCCGGCGGCGCCGCGTTGGTGAAGCTCGGCCGGTTGCCGCCGCTGGTGTCGGCGGCCAGGGTGAACTGGCTCACCAGCAGCAGCCCGCCGGCCACGTCCTGCACGCTGCGGTTCATCTTGCCCGCCTCGTCGCTGAAGATGCGCAGCTTCAGCAGCTTCGCCAGCAGCCTGTCCGCCTGCCCTTCGGCGTCGCCGCGCTCCGCGCACACCAGCACCAGCAGGCCCTGCCCGATGGCCCCGACGGTCTTTTGCGCCACCAGCACCTTCGCTTCGCGCACGCGTTGCACCACCGCCAGCATCAGATCAGGTCCTCCTCGTCGTCGAAATGCGCTTCCACGTCGCTGGGCAGCAGCTGGATGCTCGCGCGCAGGCCGGGGACGGCGCTCATGAGCGCCTGCTCCACGGAGGCGCGCAAGGCCGCCGCGCGCCCCAGCGTCCAGCCCGCCGGCATGTGCATGTGCATGTCCACGAAGCGCCGCTTGCCCGAGCGCCGCGTGGAGACGTGGTCGAAACGGATCGTCGGGTGGCGGAACTGCTCCAGCGTGCGGTCGATCTGCGCCAGCACCTCCGGCTCCAGCGCGCGGTCCATCAAGCCCTCGGAGGACTTCCACATCAGGTGCACGCCTTCACGCAGGATGTTGGCCGCCACGGCGATCGCCACCACCGGGTCCAGCCACAGCCAGCCGGTCGCCGCCACCAGGCCGACGCCGATGACGACGCCCACCGAGGTCCACACATCGGTCATGAGGTGGCGTGCGTCGCCTTCCAGCGCCATGGAGCGGTGCGCGCGACCCGACTGGAACATCAGCCAGGCCAGGCCGCCGTTGAACGCGGAACTCACCACCGAGAGCACGAGGCCGACGCCCACCTGTTGCAGCGGTTGCGGGTCCTGGAAGCGCAGCAGCGCGGCCCAGGCGATGCCCGCCGCCGCCACGATGATCATCAGGCCCTCGAAGCCCGCGGAGAAATACTCCGCCTTGTGGTGGCCGTAAGGGTGACCCTCGTCGGCGGGACGCGCCGCGATCCTGACCATCAGCAGGGCGAAGGCGGCGCTCGCCAGGTTGACGAGGGACTCCATCGCATCGGACAGGAGGCCCACGGAACCGGTCAGCCACCAGGCCAGGGTCTTGAGGGCGATGGTCAGCGTCGCGACGGCGACGGACCAGCGAAGCAGCACCTGGGGCGGGATGCGCTGCGCGGAGGAAGCCAGGGACATGGCCGCATTGTGCGGGAGGCCCATGCAAGAATGGGCGATGCGACTGCCGAGCCGCTACCGCGCTGCCCTGGCCCTGTGGCTCGCCTTGAGCGTGGCCGGCGGCGTGCTGCTCGCGCGCGCCGAACTGCAGCGCCTGCGCGAAGCCTTCGAGACCGATGCACGCATCGCCCACCGCCTCCTGAGCCAGCGCGCGGTGCAGCACGATGCGGTGCTCGCCACGCTTGCCCTGCTCCAGCCCGGGCCGGACACGCCGGAGCAGCGGCTGCCCGCGCTCTACCCGCAGATCCTCACGGTGCAACGGCGCGATGCGGGCGCGACCTGGCCCGACGCCAGGCTGGCGGCCGCCGAAGCGCGCTCGCGCACGGAGCGCCGCGCCGCCCTGGCCGATGTCGATGTCGCCGCCGGCCGCTATCGCCTGGTGCTCGCCGCCGACCCCGCGAGCTTCGCCGCCACCTTCGACCTGCGGCAGGTCGTGCCCTGGAACGAATGGCCAATGGCGCCGCAGGCCAGCCCGGTGCGAGTCGCCTTGCAACACGAAGCCCTGGAGTACGCGCTGCAGCCTGGCCACGGCAGCGGGCCGTGGCGCTTCCAATTCCGCAAGCATCTCGCCGCGGACAGCCAGCCTTTCGATGTGGTGGCGCAGCGCGCGGTGGGCTGGGCGGAACTGCCCTGGGCCGCGATGCTGGGCTGGGCCGCGGCGATGGCGCTTGCCGTGGCCGCCTGGCAATGGATGCGGCGCCAGCGCGCGGAGCGCGAGCGGGCCGAGGAACTGCTGCGCCTGGGGCAGGTGGCCCGCCTGAACACGCTCGGCGAACTCGCCGCCGGCATGGCCCACGAGCTGAACCAGCCGCTCGCCGCCCTGCTCGCCAACACGCAGGCCGCCCGCCGCCTGCTGGACGACGACCCGCCCGAGATCGCCACCGCGCAGGGCGCCATGCGGCAGGCGGAGGAGCAGGCCAGGCGCGCGGCGGACGTGCTCGCGCGCCTGCGCCGCGGCGTCGAGCGGCCGGCCGCGTCGGCTTCGCTGCAGCCGGTGGTGCTGCAGGACGCGGTGCGCAATGCCTTCTACCTGCTGGAGCCCGAGTTCGCGAAACGCCAGGTGGCGCCCCGCCTCGACGCGGCGAGCGCCGCGCTCGCGGTGCAGGCCGAGCCCGTGGCGCTGGAGCAGATCATCCACAACCTGCTGACCAATGCGCTGCAGGCGCTGGACCAGGTGCCGCCGCGGGAGCGCGCCCTGTCCGTGCAGGTGCACCAGGACCGCGGCCAGGGTGCGCTGACGGTCGGCGACAGCGGGCCCGGCATCGCGCCCGAATTGCTGCCGCGCATCTTCGAACCCTTCTTCACCACGCGCGAGAACGGCCTGGGCCTCGGCCTGAGCCTGTGCGAGAGCCTCGCGGCCGGCATGGGCGGCGAGCTCGGCGTGCAGCCGCGTTCCCCGCGCGGCGCCGCCTTCACCTTGCGCCTGCCGCTCGCCGCCGCCCCATGAACGCGCCGCACTCGCCCCTGATCCACCTGATCGACGACGACGAGGCCGTGCGCAGCAGCCTCGCGCTGCTGATCTCCACCGTGGGGCTGCGCGTGCAGGGCTGGGCCGACCCGCAGCAATTCCTGCGCGAGTTCCCGCGGCAGGACATCGGCGCCATCGTGCTGGACGTGCGCATGGCGGGCATCAGCGGGCTCACGGTGCTCGACACCCTGGTCGCCGAAGGCGTGGACCAGCCGGTGATCATGCTCACCGGCCACGGCACGGTGGAGATGTGCCGCCGCGCCTTCAAGTCCGGCGCCGCGGAGTTCCTGGAGAAGCCGGCGGACGACGAGGCCCTGCTGGAGGCGGTGCAGAACGCGGTGCGGCAGCACGTGGCCTCGCGCGAGCGGCTGGCGGCGGACCGCGTCGCGCGCACCAGGTATGCGCAGTTGTCCGAGCGCGAGAAGGAGGTCGTGGGCTTGATCGTGCAAGGCCTCACGAACAAGGAGATCGGCCGCGCCCTGTCGCTGTCGCCGCGGACGGTGGAGACGCATCGCGCGAACCTCTTCGCCAAGCTGCAGGCGGAGTCGCTGGCGCAGTTGATCCGGGTGTATGCGGCGGTGGTGGAGGAAGGGTGAAACCGGCTGCGAACGCATCCTGTAGATACTGTCTCGCAAGTCAAGCGTGAAGTGCGGGATTGAACGGCTTTCCGGACTTCAGTACACCGTAGGCAATCGCCAGGATCTTGCGCATCAGGGCACCGAGGACGAGTTTCTT
>NZ_JBYNTT010000028.1:0-35719 GCF_057784995.1 Ramlibacter sp. G4-7 | reverse complement strand
CGCTTGGCTGCGCGTCATCTGGCGCGCTTGGAGAGACCGCCAGCCATACGACGTCCAGCGTCACACAGGCGCCATGTTGCAGCTCGCCGCAGCAGGGGGTTGACACAGGGTGTCTCATTCGGTGCTCCCCGCGGTCAGGGGCAGCACCAGCATGGGCAGGGTGGTGGGCGCCGAGGTGAAGTCCGTCTCGCCCAGGCTGTTGGCACGGTTCCAGGCCAGCTTCAGCATCGCCACGGTGCCGGAGTTGCTGCAGGCCCACCTGGGTTGCCCGGCGGCGTCGTACGGGTTGTCGTCCATGCAGATCACGATGCGCGGCGTGGGCAGGGCGTCGCGCATGCGCAGCTGCCAGTCGTAGCGGTCCCAGATCGCCATCTGCTGCGCCGTGCAGCTCGCGGTCAGGCAGTTCGGCGTCGGCGCGGTCAGCGAGGTGGCGGCGCCCAGGCTCGTGTCGAGCAGGTACGGGTTCTGTCCGGTCGAGGTGCCCGGCGTGGTCAGGATCGCGATGTCCTTGTTGCCGCGCATTTTCTCGGCCAGTTCCCTGGCGAGCGACACGGCGGTGGCCTGGAAACGCACCTCCTTGTTCATGCGGATGGCCGAGATCTGCATTCCCACCGCGCCGAGGATCCCGATGCTCAGGATCACGATCGCGACCAGTACCTCCACAAGGGTGAACCCATGGGACCGGCCGCGGCAGAGCTGGCTCTTCCGCACGAGGGAGCGCACGAACATCATGCGGAAGTGTAGGCAGGACGCGTTACTGGTCCTCCCCGCATATCAGGCACTCCGGGCCGCTTGTCAACTACGTCCGCTTCACCTGCGGATCTCGTCGATGACCGTCTTGAATTCGTCGATGTCCTCGAAGCTGCGGTACACGCTGGCGAAGCGAACATAGGCCACCTTGTCGAGCTTTTTCAGCTCGCGCATGACGAGCTCACCAATGCGCGAACTGGGGATCTCGCGCACCCCAAGGTTGAGCAGTTTCTCCTCGATGCGCTCCACCGCGCTGTCGATCTGCTCGGTGCTCACGGGGCGCTTGCGCAGCGCCAGCTTGAAGGAGCCGAGCAGCTTGGCGCGCTCGTACTCGATGCGGCGGCCGTCCTTCTTGACCACCGACGGGAAGGTCACGTCCGGCCGCTCGTAGGTCGTGAAGCGCTTCTCGCAGTGCGCGCACTGCCGCCGCCGGCGGATGAAGTCCCCGTCTTCGGCCATGCGTGTCTCCACCACCTGGGTGTCGGCATGGCTGCAGAAGGGGCATTTCATCGGGCTTGCCTACTTGTAGACCGGGAAGCGGCGGGTGAGGGCGTTGACCTGCTCGCGCACCCTGGCGATGTTGCCGGCATCGCGCGGATTGTCGAGCACGTCGGCCACCAGGTTGGCCGTCGCGCGCGCTTCCTCTTCCTTGAAGCCGCGGGTGGTCATGGCCGGGGTGCCGACCCGCACGCCGCTGGTGACCATGGGCTTCTCGGGGTCGTTGGGGATCGCGTTCTTGTTGATGGTCATGTGGGCGTCGCCCAGCACGGCCTCGGCTTCCTTGCCGGTGATGCCCTTGGAGCGCAGGTCCACCAGCATCACGTGGCTTTGCGTGCCGCCGCTGACGATGCGCAGGCCGCGCCTGGTGAGGGTCTCGGCGACCACCTGGGCGTTCTTGACCACCTGCTGCTGGTAGGCCTTGAACTCGGGCGCCAGCGCTTCCTTGAACGCCACCGCCTTGGCGGCGATGACGTGCATCAGCGGGCCGCCCTGCAGGCCGGGGAAGATCGCGCTGTTGATCGCCTTCTCGTGCTCGGGCTTCATCAGGATGAAACCGCCACGGGGGCCGCGCAGGCTCTTGTGCGTGGTGGACGTGACCACGTCGGCGTGCGGCACCGGGTTCGGGTAGACCCCGGCGGCGATCAGGCCGGCGTAGTGCGCCATGTCCACCATGAAGATCGCGCCGATGTCCTTCGCCACCTTGGCGAAGCGGGCGAAATCGATGTGCAGCGAATAGGCCGAGGCGCCGGCGATGAGCAGCTTGGGCTTGTGTTCGTGCGCCTTGCGCTCCATGGCGTCGTAGTCGATCGCCTCTTCCTTGTTCAGGCCGTAGCTCACCACGTTGAACCACTTGCCGGACATGTTCAGCGGCATGCCGTGCGTGAGGTGGCCGCCTTCGGCCAGGCTCATGCCCATGATGGTGTCGCCGGGCTTGAGGAAGGCCAGGAACACGGCTTCGTTGGCCTGCGCGCCGGAGTGGGGCTGCACGTTGGCCGCAGGGGCCCCGAACAGCTGCTTGATGCGGTCGATTGCCAGTTGCTCGGCCACGTCCACGTTCTCGCAGCCACCGTAGTAACGCTTGCCGGGGTACCCCTCGGCATACTTGTTCGTCAGCTGGGTGCCCTGGGCGGCCATGACGGCCGGCGAGGCGTAGTTCTCGCTGGCGATCAGCTCGATGTGCTCTTCCTGGCGGCGGTTCTCGGCCTGGATGACGGCCCAGAGTTCGGGGTCGGTCTGTTCGATGAGGATTTTGCGGTCGTACATGGCAGTCCTATGGTTCCCCTGTGCGATGACGAGGGCTGCCCAGGCGAACGGCGGGTGCGCGGATGCGTACGCCTGGCGATCCGGCCGGATCGCGGCGGCCCGAAGGCTGCCGGCATCCAGAGGATCGCCGCGGGCGGCGCATGCACGGTACGCTCCCCAGTGGTGAAGATCCACGTCAGCGCCGGGCCGCGGGGCCGGGCGCCTATCGCCAGTCGCGTACGAGGCCGAGTTTACCGCAGGGTGGCGATCAGACCGCGGGGACGGGCTCTTCCGCCTTGGCCGGGCCGGGTGCGACGGTGCGCAGCGGCTGCGGCGTGGCCAGCGGCACGGCCTTGCCAGCGGCCACTTCCTTCAGGCGCCCGTACTCGCTCAGCACCTTGCCGCCGTAGCCGCCGTCGTCCGGATGGAGGGCGGCGCCGACATAGAACTTCAGCCCGGCCTCGACCGAGCCGGCGCGCTGGATGCATTCCTGCAGCACCTTGGCCCCGACCCGCAGGTTGGTCACCGGGTCGAAGGCCGCGAGCCGGCCGCCGAAGTTGTCGTACTTGTCGCTGTGGATGCCGGTCATGACCTGCATGAGGCCCTGGGCACCCACCTGGCTCTGGGCGAAGGGGTTGAAGCTGGACTCGATGGCCATCACCGACAGCAGCAGCAGCGGGTCGATGCGCGTGCGCTCGCCGACCTCGTAGGCTTCCGCGACCAGGGCGCTCAGCGGCTCCGGGGCGACCCGGTACTTCTTGCTGAGCCAGTAGGCCACGGCGGCCTGCTGCTTGGGCAGGTCCTTCGGGTTCAGGGCCGTGGCCCGGTCGATGGCGTCGAGCTCCGGCACGACGCCGAGCGCCTGTGCCTGGCGCGCATGCAGCCAGGTCATGAGTTGCGATTCGCCGGCCTGGCGCAGGTCGGGCCGGGCGAGGAGGGTCAGGGCGGAGAACACCACGCCCAACCCCACGACTGCGAAGCCGTTGTGCGTGATCTCGAAGAAGCCTTGGGCGACATCGCAGACGAAGGTCTGCACACCCTGGGCCAGTTTTCCTAACGCTGTCATAGCACTTCCTTTCTACGCGGGGTTCCGCGGGGCGCCCAAGGGCACGTTCCGTCGTCGCCTCGTTTGGATTGGTACGCTGTCGGTGCGGAGGCCCGGGTCCTGCTGGAGCCTGTCACGCACCCGACTCGCCGGGTTCGGCAGCGGGTTCTGGTCATTCCGGACCGGCTGGCCCGGGACGGGCGGATTCTAGGAAGCCGCCTAATGCAAGGTCAAGGATGTTTCCTTCATTCCTTATTCTATTCAGTTTGTAAGAAGGGCTCCACTTTAGGGCTGAGCCAGGCGGAAGTTCCGTCAGCCTCGGTCCCCTGCGGCTGTCGGTGACCGGCTTACAGGGAGTCGGGCGCTCACGAATTGGTAGCGGCCGGACGTGGCGGCCGAGCTGGATTGCCGTTCGTCAGTCGTGTCGGCCGCGCATGCCGCCTGTCAGGAAAGCCGGGGTTGGCCGGGGGCTGGGATGAGGTCGACACGCCGCTGAGGCAATGGAGCCAGGGAGCGCCATTGAAAACGCGCATTGGAAAAGTTGCCTGCCCTGACCTAACTTGGTGGTGCCCGAGGAATCGGGCATCAGCCGGTAGGGCCACATTCCGTGGCAGCCCCGGCCCCTCTTGGAAGCAATCTTTGCTTCCGGCGCAATGCGGGCACCAGGCCAGCGTTGCGGACCCAGACGGCAACGACATTGGGTCGGCCCGTCCAGCCCGGCAGGCAGCTTCAGGCTCCTGGCCGGGCTTTCTCTTTGGGCGCGGCCTCTGCACCTTCCCCCGCCGCCCCTTCGCATTCAATCGCGGCGAGAATACGCACCCTGCCGCCCTGGTTGCCGGGCGGCTTTTCCCTTTTCCCATTCGAACGAACTCCGTGAGCACCTTGAAGACCCACGACACCCAGGCGCTGGACACGCTGACCGGGGGTGCCTTTTCCGCGCCGACGTCCGGCGAGCGCGCCGCGCGCGTGCGCGACTGGCTGGCCCGCGACCCGAGCGCCGAACAGATGCAGGAGGTGTTCCGCGAGCTGAGCGGACGCGACAAGGGCGCGGCCCGCCTGCTGCGCGAGAAACTGGACGAGATCAAGCGCGCCAAGGGCCAGGAGGTGATTGCCGCCGAGTGGGCCGAGAAGGCCCGCCAGCTGCTCGCGCAACCGCGCCTGAACATCGCCGATGCGATGGCCTGGCAGCGCGATGCCGCCAAGGCCGGTGCCCCGCTCAGCCGCGAGCCGCTCTCGGGCGTGAAGCTGCAGCTGGCCGAGCGCATCAAGGGCATCGAGGACCTGCAGAACCGCGTGCAGGTCCAGCGCGAGGCGGCCGTCCTGCTGGCGCAGCGCATCGAAGTGCTGTCCACCAAGTCCTGGAAGGACGCGGAGGCGGCCGCCGAGGCCCTGCGCGCCGACGTGCCGCAGTGGCACTCGCAGGCGCAGGGACTGCTGGACGATCCGAACTGGGCGAGCGTCGATCCCAGGTTCCCGCCGCTGCTGGACGCGTCGCGCGGCCAGCTGCAGGTGGTGTGGGACGCCTTCCAGAGCGCGCTCGCCCAGGCAAGCGCTGCCGCGACTGATATGAATGCGCCGCTGCCGCCGGTGCCGGTCTGGGCCGACGAACTGCGCCAGGGGCGCGGCCTGCCCGCCGAAGCGGCCCCCGCGGCCAAGCCGGCGCGGCCCAAGGTCGATCCCGAGGTGCGGGCGCGGGCCAACCAGGCCGTGCAGGAGGCGCTCTCGAAAGTAGAGCAGGAGGTGGCCCAGGGCCACGGCAAGGCAAGCGCTGGCGCAGCCAACGCGCTGCGCAATGCGCTCAAGGAGCACGGCCGGCTGGTGGACGACAAGCTGGAGCAGCACGCCCACGCCGCGCTCGGTGCCGCCACCGAGCTGGAAGGCTGGCAGCGCTGGCGCGCGGACCAGCTGCGCCAGGAGCTGGTGGCCAAGGCCGAAGCCCTGTTCGAAGCCGTTGCGCCGGCGACCCCGCCGGCTGCGGCGAGCGCCAACACGGATGCCGCCGCCACCGCGGAAGCCGAAGCCGTGTCGCCCGCCGCCGCCCCCGAGCCGGCACCCGCGCGCAAGCCGCGCTACGGCGGCCGCAAGATGCAGGAGACCTTGCGCGCCTTGCGCGACCAGTGGAAGCAGGTGGACCAGGGCGGCCCGCCCAACCACGCGCTCTGGAAGCGCTTCGACGAGGCCTGCAACGAGGCCTACAAGGTGGTGCAGGAGTGGCTGGACAAGGTGAAGTCCGAAGCCGCCGAGCACCGCGCCACCCGCGTGGGCTTGATCGAGTCGGTGAAGGCCTGGGCCGCGGCCCATGCCGACGCGCCCGACGGCGACTGGAAGTCCTTCAATCGCGCCCTGCACCAGTTCTCCGACCGCTGGCGCGATGCCGGCCACCTGAGCGAGAAGGCCTTCGCCGAGCTGCAGCCGCAGTGGAAGGAAGCGATCAACCAGGCCGCCGCGCCGCTGGAGCGCGCGCAGAAGGCCAGCATCGAGCGCCGCAACGCGCTGATCGAGGAGGCGAAGGCCCTCGGCGAAGCCCCCATGCTGCGGATCGATGCGGTCAAGTCGCTGCAGCAGCGCTGGCAGGCCGAGGCGCAGAGCGTGCCGCTGGACCGCAAGCAGGAGCAGAAGCTCTGGGACGCGTTCCGCAAGCCGATCGACGAGGCGTTCAACCGCAAGACCCAGGAGCGCGAGAAGGCCGCCGCCGCCATGAGCGGGCGCGACCGTGCCGTGCTGGACGCGTCGCGCGCCGTGGAGGAAGCCACCGCCAGCGGCGATGCGCAGAAGATCCGTGCCGCGATGGCAGCGCTGGAGCAGGCGCTGAAGGCTCGCGACGATGCGGAGGCTGCGGCCGCGCCGGCCGCGGCGCAAGCGGCTGCCGCCCCCGCGGCCACTGCGCCTGCTGCGGATTCCGCGCCGGAAGGCGCGGAGACCGAAGCGGCGGCGAGTCCGTCCGGCGAGGGCGAGGCGGCAGCCGAACCGGCGGCGCCGGCCGCACCGCCGAAGCCCGCGCCCAAGCCGGTGATCGCCCGGCGCGGTGACGACCGCCCGGGGCAGAAGCGTGCCGAGACCCAGGCGCCTGCCGGACGCGGGCGCTTCGACAACCGCAGGCCGGGCGGGCCGGGCCGCGATTCGCGTGACGACCGCCGCGGCGGCGATTTCCGCGGCGAGCGTGAGGACCGGGGTCCGCGCCTGGGCGACGCCGCCTTCCGCGCGCAGCGCGAAGCGCTGGAGCACGCGCAGTTCGCGCTGCGCAAGCTCGCGGCGCAGGCGCACGGCGAGGCGCTCATGCAGCTGATGGCCGCGTGGGAACAGCGCTCGGGCGAGCAGGTGCCCAGCCACCAGGAGCTGGGCAAGGTCGTGAGCCCGCAGGTGCGCCAGGGCTGGGTGCAGGCGCTGGGGCAGGGTGCAGCGGGCGATGCGTCCGAGGCGCTGCTGCGCCTGGAGATCGCCGCGGAGGTGCCGACGCCGGCCGAGCAGATCGCGGCGCGGCGGCAGATGCAGCTGCAGCTGCTGACGAAGCGCCACGAGCCGGGTCCGCAGGAGACCTGGGGCACCGACGTGGGCAAGGTGCTCGCGACCGCCTACGACGCGGGTGCGGCGCGCAGGTTGCAGAACGCGTTGAAGAACCTGTTGCGCAAGTGACGTGGGCTGCGGTCGGTGGGGTTCGCGGCGTTCACCGTCCGCGGCTGGCGCCGCGCCACCCTTGTATTGTTCATTATTGAATTTCCAGAGTTCGGCGAGAGCCGAGCGGAGCGGGTGTACGCCGTCGCCACCCTTTGGCCCTGAGCCTGACTTGTAGATCAAGCGGCACTCGCTCCTTTCTCCTGTCCTGTCCCAAAGATCGGACAGTATCTTTCTGCCCGGCATTGCCGGAGCCCGTATTCACAAGGTGGATCAGACATGGATCAGGAGACGAGAGTAGTCGGGATCGATGTGGCCAAGGCCAAGTTGGACGTGGCGCTGAAGATGCCTGCGGGAAAGTGGAAGACCAAGGTGGTGACCAACACCACCGCGTCGTTTGCCGAGCTGCGCGCCTGGCTGGCCAAGCACGGGGCGACGTCTGCGCACGTGTGCATGGAGGCCACTGGCGTGTATTGGGAGGCGCTTGCCACAGACCTGGCCGATCACGGCTTTGTCGTGAGCGTGGTGAACCCAGCTCAGATCAAAGCCTTTGCTGGCGCACAGGGAGTGCGTACGAAGACCGACGCCGTAGACGCACGGGTGATTGCCGAGTTCTGTGCGATGCACGTGCCTGCGGCCTGGCGGCCCGCCGCCAAGAGTGTGCGCCGCTTGAGGGCGCTGGTAGCCAGGCGAGAGGCGTTGCTGGATCTGCGAACCCAGGAGAGCAACCGCCTGGAGGTGAGCGCCACCGAGGAGGTTCGCGCCAGTATCGAACAAGTCATTGCCTTGCTGGACGTACAGATCGCGCAGATCGAAAAGCAGATCGCAAAGGACGTGGACCAAGACCCCACGCTGCGTGAGCAGCGCGATTTGCTGGACACCATTCCTGGGGTGGGCGAGAAGACGATCGGAACGCTGCTGAGTCACTACGGAGGCGATCTGCGGTTCGCCAAGACCGGCCAGGCAGTTGCGTTTGCCGGCCTGGATACCCAGAAGCACGAGTCCGGCTCGAGCGTGCACGGCAAGGCTAGGCTCTCCAAGAAAGGCCATAGCTCCATACGGCGAGCGCTATACATGCCAGCAATCGTGGCAATGACGCGCACCCCATGGGGCAAGGCATTCAGCAACCGACTGCTAGCGGCGGGCAAGCCAAAGAAACTCGTCCTCGGTGCCCTGATGCGCAAGATCCTGGCAATTGCCTACGGTGTACTGAAGTCCGGAAAGCCGTTCAATCCCGCACTTCACGTTTGACTTGCGAGACAGTATCTACACTGCTGCGGCTGGCGCGTGTCGACGCATGGTTGCTCTCGTAGGGTGGTGGTGAGCGAAGCGAACCCCACCGCTCACGCCGCGCGGCGATAGAACCCGTCGAACAACGCCGTCAGCTGCGGAAACTCCGCGCTGAATTTCGCGCGGTTGACGAAATAGGCCTCGCAGGCGACCGCGAAGAACTCGTCGATCGCTGTCGCTCCGTAGTCGTCCAGCCACGGCGGCTCGCCGCCGAAGCGCTCGGCGATCTTCACCTGCTCCACGAAACGTTCGTACTGCGGCCGCAGCACGCCCAGCCAGCGTTCGCGTGCCGCGCGCGACGGCATCGGCGGGCAGCCGTCGGCGGCGCCGTCGCGCAGGTCGATCTTGTGGACGAACTCGTGGACCACGACGTTGAAGCCGGTGTCCGCAGTGGCGCCGGCCTGCGCCACGTCGTGCCAGTTCACCATGACCGGGCCGCCTTCCATCGTCTCGCCGGCGAGCACTTCGTCCCAGTCGTGCACGACGCCGGTCTCGTCGACCTGCGTGCGCCTGGCGACCACCTCGTCGGCATGCACCACCACCGTCACGAAGTCGTCGTACCAGGACAGGCCCAGGTTCAGCACCGGCAGGACCGCCTGCGCGGCAATCGCAAGCGCGATCTCGTCGGTGATCACGAGGCCGCCCGCACCGTGGAACTCCTTCTGGCCGAGGAACTGCGCCGCCATCGCCCGCAAGCGGGCCAGTTCGCCCTCGGGCCGGTCCGCAAGAAAGGGGTAGCGCAGGAGCGTCGCACGCCACAAGGGCTCCGGCAGATCCGGGGTGCGGCGGCGCCTCAGCCAGCCCCACATCAGGCGAGGCCGACGCGCTCGCTGCGCCCGTCGGCGTGCAGGCGCAGCGCTTGCAGCCGGGGCGGCACGGCGGCCGCGTCCCAGTCGCTCAGGACGATGCGCTGGTGCGCCGCGTCGAGCGCGTGCTGCGCCGGTTTGTGGGTGTGGCCGTGCACCAGCACGGGCGCGCCCGCGGCGTCCAGCCAGGCCAGCGCCGTGGCCGTGTCGACGTCGGCGTAGTCGCGGCCCGTGCGTTTGAGCTGTTCGCTTTCCGCGCGCAGGCCGCGCGCCACCTGCTGCCGGGCCGCCAGGGGTTGCGCGAGGAAAGCCTGCTGCCAGGCCGGCTCGCGCACCTGCGCGCGGAAGGCGAGATATTCGGTGTCGTCCACGCACAGCGCGTCGCCGTGCGACAGCAGCCAGCGATGGCCGCCGAAGACGAACACGGTGGGATCGGCCAGCAGCGTGAGGCCGGTGGCCCGGGCCAGCCCCGGGCCGACCAGGAAGTCGCGGTTTCCCGCCATGAAGAAAACCGGCAGGCGCGCCGCGGTGGCGCGCAGGACCTGCGCGCAATCCTGCTCGAAGCCCGGCACGCCCGCTGCGTCGTCACCGACCCAGGCCTCGAACAGGTCGCCCAGGATGAAGAGCGCGTCGGCGCGCACGGCGCCCATGTAGCGCTGCCAGGCCTGGAACGTCGCGGGCTCGGCCGCCTGCAAGTGCAGGTCGGAGATGATCTCGACATGGCGCCACCCGGGGGCGGCGCGCAGTTCCTGCGCCGCGGGCGCCACGACGCTCAGACCACGACCGCTTTTTCGATCACGACGTCCGTCTTGGGCACGTCGCCGTGGCCGCCGCGGTTGCCGGTGGGAACGCCCTTGAGGCGGTCGACCACGTCCTGGCCGCCCACCACCTTGCCGAAGACGGCGTAGCCCCAGCCCTGGGGCGTGGGCGACTTGTGGTTGAGGAAGTCGTTGTCGGCCACGTTGATGAAGAACTGCGCCGAGGCGGAGTGGGGCGCCGAGGTGCGCGCCATCGCCACCGTGTAGCGGTCGTTCTTCAGGCCGTTGTTGGCCTCGTTCTCGATGGTCGCGTCGGTTTCCTTCTGGCCCATCCCCGGCGTGAAGCCGCCGCCCTGGATCATGAAGCCGTCGATCACGCGGTGGAAGATGGTGCCGTCGTAGTGGCCCTTCTTCACGTAGTTCAGGAAGTTGGCGACCGTCTTGGGCGCCTTCTGTTCGTCGAGTTCGATGACGATCGGGGTCGCCTCGCCGGCGATGCGCAGTTCCACTCTGGGATTCATGGGGAAGCCTTTTCTCTTACTTGACGATCGTGGCCGACTGGATCACCACCGGGGTGAGCGGCACGTCGCGGTGCATGCCGGAGCTGCCCGTCTGCACGGTCCGGATCTTGTCGACCACGTCCATGCCGCTGACGACGCGGCCGAACACGGTGTAGCCGGGTGCGTTCGGTCCCGGAGGATCGAGCGTGCGCGTATTGTCGGCCACGTTGATGAAGAACTGCGACGTGGCCGAGTTCGGGTTGCTGGTGCGCGCCATGGCGATCGTGCCGAGCTCGTTCTTCAGGCCCTTGGCATAGGCCTCGCGGCCTTCATGGACCACCGGCGCGCGCGTCGTCTTCTCGGTCATGTTGCGGTCCATGCCGCCGCCCTGGATCATGAAGCCGTCGATGACGCGGTGGAAGATGGTGCCGTCGTAGTGCTTGTCGCGCACGTACTGCAGGAAGTTCTCGGCGGTCTTGGGGGCCTTGTCCGGATAGACCTCGACGACGATGTCACCGGCGCTGGTGACGAGTTTGACCTTGGGGGCCTCGGTGGCCCAGGCGCCGGATGCCAGGCAGCCGGCCAGGATGGCGGCGGCGGCCAGGCGGCGCGTCACGAACAGCGTCAAGCGATCACTCCTTCGAAAAAATATCCCTTGGCGGCCCCGGCGGACCCGGGCACAGGCCGAGCTTCGGCGGGCCATCGGGAAGGTCCAGGCATGTCGCGATGCGGATGCGCGCGCCGTGCGGGGACCGCGTTCCAACACTTACGACAAGGCGCTCGGAGGGAGCTATATACTGCTGGCCGATTGTAGCCGTGGGGCCGCGCCACGGGTGCACGCCCCTCGCCACAGAACAATACTTAGCCCGGCGGCCGCAGCGTCGGCGGCGCACCACCGGACACCAATGAGCCTGCGCATCTACAACACGCTGACGCGTGCTCTGGAGGACTTTTCCCCGCTCGAGCCGGGGCAGGTCCGGATGTACCTGTGCGGCATCACCGTCTACGACCTGTGCCACGTGGGACACGCACGCGCCAACGTGTCGTTCGACGTCGTGCGGCGCTGGCTCGAGGCCAGCGGGTACCGCGTGACCTTCGTGCGAAACATCACGGACATCGAAGACAAGATCATCCGCAGGTCGGTGGAAAACGGGGAGACTGTGCGGTCCCTCACCGACCGCATGATCGCCGAGATGTACCGGGACTTCGACGCTCTGGGCATCGCGCGGCCCACCCACGATCCCCGCGCCACCGACTACGTGCCGCAGATGCTGGACATCGTCCGCACGCTCGAGGGCAAGGGCCTCGCGTACCGCGCCGGCGGCGACGTGAACTACGCGGTGCGCCGCTTCCCCGGCTACGGCAAGCTCTCCGGCAAGTCGCTGGACGAGCTGCACGCGGGCGAACGCGTGGCGGTGCTCGAGGGCAAGGAAGACCCGCTGGACTTCGTGCTGTGGAAGGCCGCCAAGGCGGACGAACCGGCCGACGCGCAGTGGGACAGCAGCTACGGGCGCGGCCGCCCGGGCTGGCACATCGAATGCTCCGCGATGGCCTGCGCCTTGCTGGGGAACACCTTCGACATCCACGGCGGCGGCGCCGACCTGCAGTTCCCGCACCACGAGAACGAGATCGCGCAGAGCGAGGGCGCCAATGGCGTGCCGCTGGCGAAGGTGTGGATGCACAACGGCTTCGTCAACATCGACAACGAGAAGATGTCGAAGTCGCTGGGCAACTTCTTCACCATCCGCGAAGTGCTGCGCAAGTTCGACGCCGAGACCCTGCGCTTCTTCATCGTGCGGGCGCACTACCGCAGCCCCTTGAACTACAGCGACGTGCACCTCGAGGACGCGCGCGGCGCGCTCAAGCGCCTCTACACGGCGCTCGATGCGGTGCCGCCCGCGGAGGTGCCGATCGACTGGAAGGATCCGTACGCCGCGCGCTTCCAGGCGGCCATGGACAACGACTTCGGGACGCCCGAGGCGATCGCGGTCCTGTTCGACCTGGCCGCGGAGGTGAACCGCACCAGGTCGCCCGAGCGCGCGGGCCTGCTCAAGGCGCTGGGTGCAACGCTGGCCATCCTGCAGGGGGACCCGAAGGCCTTCTTGCAGGCGGGCGCGACGCTGGACGACGCGACGATCCGGCAAAGGATAGACGCGCGCGCCGCCGCCAAGAAGGCGAAGGACTTCGCTGCGGCCGACCGCATCCGCCAGGAATTGCTGGAGCAGGGGATCGTCCTGAAGGACTCGCCGACCGGGACAACCTGGGAAGCCAAGCAGTGAGCGACGGGATCGTCCAACTGGTCACCCCCGAGTACTGGGATGAGGCCTGCAAGTACCTGACGCGGCGCGACCGCGTCATGAAGCGGATCATCCCGCAGTTCGGCGAGGCCTGCCTGCAGTCGCGCGGCGATGCCTTCACGACGCTGGCGCGCAGCATCGTCGGCCAGCAGATCTCGGTGAAGGCGGCGCAGAGCGTGTGGGACCGCTTCGCGGCCCTGCCCAAGCGCGTGACGCCGGCCAACGTGCTCAAGCTCAAGGTGGACGACATGCGCGGCGCGGGCCTGTCGGCGCGCAAGATCGAGTACCTGGTGGACCTGGCGCTGCACTTCGACTCCGGCGCCATCCACGTCGAGTCCTGGCGCGAGATGGGCGACGAGGAGATCATCGCGGAGCTCGTGGGCATCCGCGGCATCGGCCGGTGGACCGCGGAGATGTTCCTGATCTTCCACCTGATGCGCCCCAACGTGCTGCCCCTGGACGACGTCGGGCTCATCAGCGGCATCAGCAAGAACTACTTTTCCGGAGATCCGGTCTCCCGGAGCGACGCACGGGAGGTCGCCGCGGCCTGGAACCCTTATTGCTCCGTGGCGACTTGGTATATTTGGCGGTCGCTCGACCCGCTGCCCGTGGCCTATTGACCCGGGGCCACAACGCGGGCGGCATCAGACAGAGGAGAAACCTTGGCGAAAAGAACCTTCCTGGACTTCGAGCAGCCGATCGCGGAGCTGGAGACGAAGATCGAGGAGCTGCGCTACGTACAGACCGAGTCGGCCGTCGACATCTCCGAGGAGATCGAACAGCTCGGCAAGAAGAGCCAGCAGCTGACCAAGGACATTTACAGCCAGCTCTCGCCCTGGCAGATCACCAAGATCGCCCGGCACCCGGAGCGGCCGTACACCATGGACTACCTCAACGAGATCTTCACGGATTTCGTCGAGATGCACGGCGACCGCCACTTCGCCGACGACCTGTCCATCGTGGGCGGGCTCGCCCGCTTCAACGGCAACGCCTGCGTCGTGCTGGGGCACCAGAAGGGCCGCGACACCAAGGAGCGGGGGCTGCGCAACTTCGGCATGAGCCGCCCCGAGGGCTACCGCAAGGCGCTGCGCCTGATGAAGACGGCGGAAAAGTTCAAGCTGCCGGTGTTCACCTTCGTCGACACCCCGGGCGCGTTTCCCGGCATCGACGCCGAGGAGCGCGGCCAGTCCGAGGCCATCGGCCGCAACATCTACGAGATGGCGCAGCTGGAAGTGCCGATCATCACCACCATCATCGGCGAGGGCGGCTCCGGCGGCGCGCTGGCGATCTCGGTGGCCGACCAGGTGCTGATGCTGCAGTACTCCATCTACTCGGTGATCAGCCCCGAGGGCTGCGCCTCCATCCTCTGGAAGACGTCCGAGAAGGCGCAGGACGCGGCGGACGCCATGGGCATCACGGCGCATCGCCTCAAGGCGCTGGGCCTGGTCGACAAGATCGTGAACGAGCCGGTCGGCGGCGCCCACCGCGACCACAAGCAGATGGCCGCCTTCCTCAAGCGCGCCCTCAACGACGCCTGGCGCCAGCTGAGCGACCTCAAGACGCGCGAGCTGCTGGAGCGGCGCTACGAGCGCCTGCAAAGCTATGGGCGCTTCACCGACACCAAGGCCGAATCCACCTGATCCGGCGGGCAACCCGGCGGCGAGCGCGCTCGCCGGCCTGGAGTTGCCCCTGCCGCTGGCCGTCGCCTACAGCGGCGGCGCCGATTCCACCGTGCTGCTTCTCGCCGCCGCTGCACGCTGGCCGGGACAGGTGCAGGCGATCCACGTGCACCACGGCCTGCAGGAGGCCGCGGATGCCTTCGAACAGCATTGCCGCCACACCTGTACGGAACTGGGCCTGCCCTTGCACGTGCGCCGCGTGCATGCGCGCAATGCTCTTGGCGAAAGCCCGGAGGATGCGGCGCGCAATGCGCGCTACCAGGCGCTCGCCCGCGCGGCCCGCGACGCGGGATTGAAGGCGGTGCTGCTCGGGCAGCACGCCGACGACCAGGTCGAAACCTTGCTGCTGGCATTGAGCCGCGGCGCGGGCCTGCCCGGGCTGGCGGCGATGCCGCCCGTGTTCCAGCGCGAAGGCATGGTGTTCGTGCGGCCGCTGCTCGCGCTGCCCGCGCGAACGATCCGTGCGTGGATCGCGCAGCAAGGGATCCTCGTCGTCGAGGACCCGAGCAACGCCGACACCTCGTTCACGCGCAACCGCATCCGGCACGTGGTCCTGCCGGCGCTGGAGGAAGCCTTTCCGCAGTACCGCGAGACCTTCGCGCGGTCGTCCCGCCACGCCGCGCAGGCGCAGGAGCTGCTGGAGAGCGTCGCCGTGGAGGACCTCGCGCGCATGGGCGGCTCGCCGGCGATCACCGCGCTGCAGGTGCTGCCGCGGGGGCGCCAGGGCAACGTGCTGCGCCACTGGCTGCGCAGCGGCCACCAGGCGCAGGCCAGCGCCGCGCAACTCGAGGAACTGCTGGACCAGGTCGCGGACTGCCGCACGCGCGGGCACAAGATCCGCATCAAGGTGGGCAGCGGGTTCGTGGAGCGTCATGGGGAGCGGCTGGCGTACCGCGACGACATGGCATCCGGGGCCTGACGGGGCCCTAGGTATAATCCCGAAGTTCTGCGCGCCCGTCCGCACTCGCGGACCATTTCGCCTCCGGCCGCTGCGAAGCGGCACTACACACCCCCGTTCCCATGGCATTGATCGTTCACAAGTACGGCGGCACGTCGATGGGCTCGACCGAGCGCATCCGCAATGTCGCCAAGCGCGTCGCCAAGTGGCATCGCGCGGGCCACCAGATGGTCGTGGTGCCCAGCGCCATGAGCGGCGAGACCAACCGCTTGCTGGGCCTGGCCAAGGAACTGCAGCCCGCCAAGGCCGACGACGCCGTGCTGCGCGAGCTGGACATGCTGGCGTCCACCGGCGAGCAGGTCTCCGTCGGCCTGCTCGCGCTGGCGCTGCAGTCCGAAGGCGTCCCTGCCGTCAGCTACGCGGGCTGGCAGGTCCCCGTGCACACCAACAGCGCCTACACCAAGGCCCGCATCGAGTCGATCGACGACGCGCGCGTGCGCAAGGACCTGGGGGAGGGCAAGGTGGTGGTCATCACCGGCTTCCAGGGCATCGACGACCGGGGCCACATCACGACCCTGGGCCGCGGCGGCAGCGACACCTCCGCGGTGGCCGTGGCCGCTGCGCTGAAGGCCGCCGAGTGCCTGATCTACACCGACGTGGACGGCGTGTACACGACCGACCCGCGCGTCGTGCCGGAAGCCCGTCGCCTGAGCACGGTGAGCTTCGAGGAAATGCTGGAGATGGCCTCCATGGGGTCCAAGGTCCTGCAGATCCGCTCGGTCGAATTCGCGGGCAAGTACCAGGTTCCGCTGCGCGTGCTCTCCAGCTTCACCCCGTGGGACATCCCCATCGCGGAAGAAGCGGTTTCCGGCACGCTGATCACTTTTGAGGAAGACGAGAAAATGGAACAAGCCGTTGTCTCCGGCATCGCGTTCAACCGCGACGAAGCGAAGATCTCCATCCTGGGCGTGCCCGACCGCCCCGGCATCGCGTTCCAGATCCTGGGCGCGGTGGCCGACGCCAACATCGAGGTGGACGTCATCATCCAGAACGTCTCGCACGACGGCAAGACGGACTTCAGCTTCACCGTGCACCGCAACGACTACGCGCGTGCGCAGGACGTGCTCAAGACCAAGGTGCTGCCGGCGCTGGGCACCGACCGCATCGAGGGCGACACCAGGATCTGCAAGGTCTCGATCGTGGGCATCGGCATGCGCAGCCACGTGGGCATCGCCGCCAAGATGTTCCGGGCGCTGTCGGAAGAGGGCATCAACATCCAGATGATCTCCACCAGCGAGATCAAGACCTCGGTCGTCATCGACGAGAAGTACATGGAACTGGCGGTGCGCGCGCTGCACCGCGCGTTCGACCTGGACCAGCCCGCCGCCTGAAGCGGCGGCGCGTGCCCGGCGGTCCGCAGGCCCGCCCTTGGGGCATAATCAGGATTCCGGAGCGGTGACCGAGTGGCCGAAGGTGCTCCCCTGCTAAGGGAGTATGCGGGCAAAAACCTGCATCCAGGGTTCGAATCCCTGTCGCTCCGCCAGGACCAGAAGGCCGCCTCGTGCGGCCTTTCTTCTTTCCCCCCATGCCGACCGATCTCGTCAGCCTCTTCGTCCTGGTCGCCTCTTCGGCGATCACCTTCCTGATCGCGCGCGTGCTCGGGCGCAAGTGGCGCGCCAGGCGCCGCGACAAGGAAGAGGCGGCGCGGCGCGCGGGCGAGACCCGGCAGGTGCGCCGCGCGCGCGAACGGCGCCAGGGCAAGTGACAACCCGAGGACCCTCGATGCCTGCATTCACCTTCCTTCGCCGCGCCGCCATCGCCCTGCTGGGCAGCGTGCTGCTGGCCGCATGCTCCACGGCGCCCCTGGGCTCCGCGGCCGCACCAAGCGCCATTCCGGTGAAGGTCTTCGTCGGCGCGATGTTCGAGATCGGGCAGAACACGGGCGACCGCGCCGGCGAGTTCCAGCACTGGTACGAGCGCTACTGGCGCAACGCGACGGCCATCGCGGTGCCTGGCGCCATGGGTCCGGTCTACTGCAATGCGGACGGCGTGTGCGGTTCGGTGCTCGGCATGGGCAAGGTGAATTCCTCCTCGTCCATGCAGGCGATCCTGCTGAACCCGCGCTTCGATTTCTCGCGCGCCTACTATGTGATCTCCGGCGTGGCCGGCACGCCGCCCGCGCGGGGCACCATCGGCGAGGTGAACTGGGCCACCTGGCTGGTGGACTACGACCTGGGCCACCGCTGGGCCCCGGAGGAGAACACGCCCGGCGCGGCGACCTTCATGCCGCGCAAGGGCTACGAGGAGTACCGGCGCTTCCAGCTCAACCCGACGCTGGTTGCGTGGGCCATGCAACTGTCCGCCGATACGCCCTTGAAGGATTCGGATGCGGCGCGGCGCTACCGGCTGCGCTATCCGGACGCCGCGGCGCGCCGTGCGCCTTTCGTGGGCACGGGCACGCACATGACGGGCGACACCTTCTTCCACGGGCCTGGCATGTCGAAGCAGGCCCAGTACATCGCCAAGCTGTATGGCGCCGACGACTACGTCATCACGGAGATGGAAGCGGCGGCGATCGCGCTCGTGGTCAAGCGCTCGCATGGCACCGACCGGCTGATGAGCCTGCGCGGCGCGGTCAACTTCGACCAGGGCCACCCCGGCGAAACGACGCTGCAGCACCTGGATCCCGCGCCGGGCGAGACCGCGGGAGGCTTCGCGGAGACGGTGGAGAACATCGCGCTCGTGGGCGGCCGCGTGGTGGACCACATCGTCGCGAACTGGCCTCGCTGGAAGGACGGCGTTCCCGCGCGCTGAGAAGGCGACGCGCAAATAGAAAAGCCGCCTCGTGGCGGCTTTTCACTCCCTGGCGACGCCCTTGCTTATCTGTGTGCGGACGGCTTGTCGCCGTCCTTGCGGGCCTCGTTGCGGCGGCGTGCCCCGGCAGCTTCGGGCCTGCGCGATCCGCCGGCCCGCAGCTCCAGGCCATAGGACTGCGCGGTAACCGCCAGGATGGCGGGGACCCGCTGCAGCATGGATGCCGTTCTTGTCTCGTTCATTCTTCTTACCCCTGACCGCTAGGCTTCTTGTGTGACTGCAATGGAGCCAGTATGGGCGAGCCACGTGTAAAGCTGTGCCAGCGTGCTGCGTGAGGCGGGGTCAGCGCTATCTGACACCAGCTAGGCTGCCGCGACGCACGCCGCTTCTTCCAGCAACAGGTAAAGGGGGCGCTCAGCGCTTGGGCGGCGTGTCGTCGTCGATCGACGCGCTCCACCGGTCACCCCAGCCTTGCTGCTGCGCTTCGTCCAGCTCGCGCCTGCCGCGCTTGGTCGGCCGCCCGTGCTCGATGGCCAGCGAAGGCTCGCGCGCATAGCGGCGCTGCTCGGCGGCGCGCTCGCGCTCCTGCAGGCTTTCCGCGGTTTCTTCGTAAAGCGCCTGGGCCACCGGTGCCGGCCCGCGCACAGCCGACACGCCCTTGACCACCACCGTGCGCGTCACGCCCTCGCGGCGGATGGAGACGGTGTCGCCGGCCTTCACCTCGCGCGCGGGCTTGGCATCCTGGCCATTGATGGCCACGCGGCCCTTGTCGATTTCCTCGGTCGCCAGGCTGCGCGTCTTGAAGAAGCGCGCGGCCCACAGCCACTTGTCGATGCGCAGCCGGTCCATCAGCGCCCGCAGGAAGGCCCGGAGGGCACGGAGGTCCCTGTGCAGGGGCAGGGGTTTGCGTGAAGGGAACAACAATGGACGCTCATGTTGCTGGATTCTCCGCCAGCGGCAGCCGCACCGTGGCCGTCAGGCCAGCGACGCGGCTGTCCTTTTCACGGTTTTCCAGCTGTATCGTGCCGCCGAGCGCCCGCACGATCTCCTGGCAGATCGCCAGGCCCAGCCCGGAGCCGCTGCGCACGTCCCCGGCGGAAAACGGCTGGAACAGCCGCGGCTGCAGCTCGGCTGGAATGCCGGGGCCGCTGTCGTCCACGACCAGCGCTGCGGTGCGCGCATCGGCGTGCACCCGCACGGACAGCGTCCCGCCCGGCGGCGTGTGCTTGATCGCGTTGTGCAGCAGGTTGCGGGCGAGCTCGCGCAGCATCCACTCGTGCGCGAGCACCGGCGCGGGCACGCTCTCGATGTCGAACTCGATGTCCTTGTCGGCCACCAGCGGTGCCAGTTCCAGGGCCATCGCGCGCACGGCCTCGGAAAGATCGGTCGCCTGCACGTCGGCCTGCTGGCGCAGCTGTTCCACCTTGGCGAGGGACAGCATCTGGTTGGCGAGCACGGTGGCGCGGTCGACTGTTTCCAGGATCTCGCCCAGCGCCTGGCGCGGCTCGACGTCGCCGCGCAAGGCCGATTGCACCTGCGCCTTCAGGACCGCCAGCGGCGTGCGCAGCTGGTGCGAGGTGTCGCGCACGAAGCGCTTCTGGTTGTCGAGCAAGTGCGCGAGCCGTGTCATCACCTCGTTGGTGGCCTCCAGCAGGGGCACCAGCTCGCGCGGCGCGCCCGGAGCGGGCAAGGGCGTGAGGTCGCCCTCGGGCCGCGACTGCAGCTGCTGGCTCAACCGACGCACGGGACGGGTCGCGCCTTGCACGACCACCACCACGACGAGGCCGATCACCGCCACCAGCGCGGCTTGCTGCCACAGGAAGTCGAACAGGATGCGGCGGGTCAGGCGCCGGCGCAGCTCCAGCGTCTCGGCGACCTGGATCACCGCCATCGCCCGCCCGTCCGGACTGGCCACCGGCTGCAGCAGCACCGCCACGCGCACCTGCACGTCGCGGAAGCTGGTGTCGTAGAAATTGACGAGCGCCGCGTACGGCGGCTGCGCCGGGATCGTGCCTTGCCAGAAGGGCAGGTCCGCGAAGCCCGAGACGAGCTGTCCGCGCAGGTCCGAGACGCGGTAGTACATGCGCGACTGGACGTCCGCCTCGAACGCCTCGAGGGCGGAATAGGGAACGGTGGCGCGCAGCTCCGCCTCTTCGTCGTAGCCGCGCACCGTGAGCTGCTCGCCGATCGACTTGGCGGAAGCGAGCAGGGTGCGGTCGTAGGCGGTGTTCACCGCGGCGAGCGTCTTGCGATAGAGGCTCACCGCGTTGACGGCGACGACGATGAGCACGGGCAGCAGGATGCCCGCGAGCAGGTAGCTGCGCAGCGAACGCGGGGCCTTCATTCGCCCGCTTTGAGCAGGTAGCCCAGCCCCCGCAGCGTCACCAGCTTCACGCCGGTGTGCGCGAGCTTCTTGCGCAGCCGGTAGACGACGACCTCGATCGCCTCGTACTGCACCTCCGTCTCGCCCGGGAACACGAGCTCGAACAGGCGTTCCTTGGGCACCGCGTGGCCGGGTCGGGCCAGCAGCGCCTGCAGCAGCGCGGCCTCGCGCGGCGCGAGTTCCAGGATCTCGTCGCGCCAGTGGATGGCGCCGCTTTGGCGGTCCCAGACGAGGCCGCCGACGCCAGGGTCGGCGCGGGTGCGCCCCGGTGCCCGCCGTTGCAGGGCGCGCAGCCGCGCCTCCAGCTCGTCGAGGTCGAAGGGCTTGGGCAGGTAGTCGTCCGCGCCGGTGTTCAGGCCGATGATGCGGTCGCCCACCGTCCCGCGTGCCGTGAGGATCAGCACCGGCGTCTTCAGGCCGCTGCGCCGCGCCTCCTCGAGCACCAGCAGCCCGTCCATGCCGGGCAGGGTGAGGTCGAGCATCACCACGTCGGGCGGGCTCGCCTTCCAGCGCGCCAGCGCCTCCCGGCCGTCACCGCACAGGTCGACTTCCATGCCGCGGTTCTGCAGGGTGCGCTTGAGCGCAACCTGCATGGAAGGGTCGTCCTCGATCAGCAGCAGCTTCATGTCGGCAATCATGACGGGGCGGCACATTAGCACTTTCCCTAGTACGCAGGACAGCCGAATGACAGCGACGGGGTCCACCATCCGACAGTTCCAACCCAGGAGACAACAAATGCGTCGTGACGAATTCCTCAAGAGCCTGGCCGCGCTGGCCGCGGCCGGGGCGCTGCCGCTGTCGGCCCGCGCTGCCGCCAACCTGAAGATGATGATCCCCGCCAACCCCGGCGGCGGCTGGGACACCACCGGCCGCGCCCTGGGCAAGGCGCTGACCGATGCCAAGGTCGCCGACAGCGTCACCTATGACAACAAGGGCGGCGCCGCCGGCGCGCTGGGCCTGGCCCAGTTCGTCAACGGCAGCAAGGGCGACCCGAACGCGCTGATGGTGATGGGCGCCGTGATGCTGGGCGGCATCATCACCGGCAAGCCGCCGGTGAACCTGTCGCAGGCCACGCCGATCGCCCGCCTCACCAGCGAGTACAACGTCTACGTGCTGCCCGCCAACTCGCCGTTCAAGACGATGGCCGACGTGGTCGCGCAGCTGAAGAAGGATCCGGGCAGCGTCAAGTGGGGCGGCGGTTCGCGCGGTTCCACCGAGCACATCGCCGCGGCCATGCTGGCACGCGAAGTGGGCGTCGATCCCGCCAAGATCAACTACGTGGCCTTCCGTGGGGGCGGTGAGGCCACCGCGGCCATCCTGGGCGGCAACGTCACCGTGGGCGGCTCCGGCTACAGCGAGTTCGCCGAGTACATCAAGGCCGGCAAGATGCGCCCCATCGCCGTCACCTCGGCCGAGCGCCTGAAGGGCATCGACGTGCCCACGCTGAAGGAGCAGGGCATCAACGTGGTGCTGGGCAACTGGCGCGGCGTGTACGGCGCCCCGGGCATCTCGGCCGAGCAGCGCAAGCACCTCACCGACATGGTGATGGCGGCGCTCAAGACCAAGTCCTGGCAGGAAGCGATGGAGAAGAACGACTGGACGCCCGCCGTGATGACCGGCCCGGCCTTCGACCAGTTCGTGGACAACGAGTTCGCGATGCTGCGCGCTACCATGGTCAAGGCCGGCATGGTCTGACCGCGGCCCGTCAGCTGTATCCGCCCGGTTCGCCGGGCGTTTTTCATTTCGCATGCCTGTGGAGGGCAGAACCATGACAGCAACCGCTTCCCGGCCGACCGCACAGATCCTGGTGGGGGCGATCGTCACGCTGACCGGCCTGGGCCTGGGCTTCGGCGCGCTCAAGATCCCGGGCGAGGCCGGGTACGGCGGCGTCGGCCCGAACTTCCTGCCCTGGCTGGTGGCGGCGGTCCTGTTCATCTGCGGCATCCTGATCGTGCGCGAGGCCCTCACCGGCGGCTTCCGCGACATGGCCGAGCCCTCGGGCGCGGCGCGCGCCTGGTGGCCGGGGCTGGTGTGGGTGTCCGCGGGCCTGCTGGCGAACGCCGCGCTGATCACCACCATCGGCTTCATCCTGAGCTGCACCTTGTGCTACCTGCTCGCGGTGCAGGGCCTGCGCCGGGCGCAGGGCCAGGCGGCCGGCCCGTCGACGATCGCCGTCGATGCGCTGACGGGCGCGGCGATTGCCGCTCCCGTGTTCTGGGCCTTCACCCAATTCCTGGCCATCAACCTGCCGGGCCTCACGAACTCCGGCTGGATCTGATCATGGACATCTTCGCCTCCCTGCTGCACGGCTTCGCCACGGCGATCAGCCCGGTCAACCTGCTGTGGGCCTTCGTCGGCTGCGTGCTGGGCACCGCCGTTGGCGTGCTGCCCGGCATCGGTCCCGCGGTGGCCGTGGCCATGCTGCTGCCGATCACCGCCAAGGTGGACATCACCGCGTCGATGATCTTCTTCGCGGGCATCTATTACGGCGCGATGTACGGCGGCTCGACCACCTCCATCCTGCTGAACACGCCCGGCGAAACCGCGTCCATGGTCACGGCCATGGAGGGCAACAAGATGGCCAAGAGCGGCCGCGCCGGGCAGGCGCTGGCGACGGCGGCCATCGGCTCCTTCGTCGCCGGGACCATCGCCACGGTCCTGGTGACGCTGTTCGCGCCGACGGTCGCCGACTTCGCGGTGAAACTGGGGCCGCCGGAATACTTCCTGCTGATGGTGCTGGCGTTCACCACGGTGAGCGCGGTGCTCGGGCAGAGCACGCTGCGCGGCATGACCTCGCTGTTCCTGGGCCTGGCGCTGGGCTGCGTGGGCATGGACCAGATCTCCGGCCAGGCGCGCTACACCGGCGGCATTCCGGAACTGCTCGATGGCGTCGAGATCGTGCTGGTCGCCGTGGGGCTGTTCGCCGTCGCGGAGGTGCTGTACTTCGCGCTGTACGAAGGTCGCGTGGTCGAGACGCAGAACCGGATGTCACGCGTCTACATGTCCAAGCGGGACTGGCGCCGTTCCGTCCCGGCGTGGCTGCGCGCCACGGCGATCGGCGCGCCGTTCGGCTGCATCCCCGCAGGCGGCACGGAGATTCCGACCTTCCTGAGCTACGCGGTGGAAAAGAAGCTGGCCAAGGGCGAGGACAAGGCCGAGTTCGGCACCACCGGCGCCATCGAAGGCGTGGCCGGCCCCGAAGCGGCGAACAATGCCACGGTGACCACGGCGCTGATCCCGCTGCTGACGCTGGGCATCCCCACCTCGAACACGACCGCCATCCTGCTGGGCGCGTTCCAGAACTACGGCATCCAGCCCGGGCCGCAGCTGTTCACGACCTCCGCCGCGCTGGTGTGGGCGCTGATCGCCTCGCTGTACCTGGGCAACCTGATGCTGCTGATCCTGAACCTGCCGATGGTGAAGCTGTGGGTGCAGCTGCTGAAGATCCCCAAGCCCCAGCTCTATGCCGGCATCCTGATCTTCGCCACGGTGGGTGCCTACGGCATGCGCCAGAGCGCCTTCGACCTGGTGCTCCTGTGGGGGATCGGGCTCGTGGGCGTGCTGATGCGCCGCTTCGACTTCCCGACGGCGCCCGTGGTCGTGGGCATGATCCTGGGGCCGCTGGCCGAGGCGCAGCTGCGCAACGCGGTGTCGATCGGCGAGGGCAGTGCCCGCGTGTTCGTGGAACGCCCGATGTCCATCGGCCTGCTGGTGGTCATCGTGGCGGTGCTGCTGGTGCCGCGGATCTTCAAGCGGATGGCGGCGCGCAAGGAGCGGCTGGCGGCAGCCTGACGGCCAGAGCTTTCTTCACCGCAGAGGCGAGCGGGGGAGGGCGGAGGTTTCACTCCGGGTTTCCTCTGCGTTTCCCGCGCCTGTCCGGTGAAGGTCTTGCGGGCTGCTGGCGCTACCATCGCCGCATGAAGTCCGACGCCTCGCTGCCCCTGGACGGCCAGCGCATCCTGGAGCTGGCGGCCCGCTCCATGTTCGACCTGTTCGCCAACGCCAGCGAAGGCATGCTGCTGGTGGACCGCGACGCGCGCGTCGTCTGGGTCAACGACCAGTACAAGCGCTTCCTTCCGGCGCTGGGCTACCAGCGTGTCGAGGACTTCGTCGGCCACCCCGTCTCCGAGGTGGTGCAGAACACGCAGATGCACCGCGTGCTGGAAACGGGCAAGCCGATCCTGATCGACCTGCTGTCCAACAAGGCGGGCACCTTCGGCGTGAGCCGCATCCCGCTGCGGGACGAGCAGGGCAAGGTCATAGGTGCGCTGGGCATCGTCCTGTTCGACCACCCCGAGACCACCCTGCAGCCGCTGATCCACAAGTTCGCCAACCTGCAGCGGGACCTGGACGACGCGCGGCGCGAGCTCGCTTCGCAGCGGCGCAGCAAGCACACCCTGGCCAGCTTCATCGGCAGCAGCCCCGGCGCGGTCAACGTCAAGCGCCAGGCCCGCAAGGCGGCGCAGTCCTCCAGCCCGGTGCTGCTGCTCGGGGAGACGGGCACCGGCAAGGAGCTGCTCGCGCACGCCATCCACGCGGCGTCGGCGCGTTCGCGCGGCCCCTTCGTCAGCGTGAACATCGCCGCCATCCCGGACACGCTCCTGGAAGCGGAGTTCTTCGGCGTCGCGCCGGGCGCGTACACGGGCGCGGACCGCAAGGGGCGCGACGGCAAGTTCAAGCTGGCCCACGGCGGCACGCTCTTCCTCGACGAGATCGGCGACATGCCGCTCGCGCTGCAACCGAAGCTGCTGCGCGCGTTGCAGGAAGGCGAGATCGAGCCGCTGGGCTCCAACAAGGTGGTCCCCTTCGACGCGCGGGTGATCGCCGCGACTTCGCGCGACCTCGCAGCGCTGGTGCGCGAAGGCAGGTTCCGCGAAGACCTGTACTACCGCTTGAACGTGCTGCCGATCAAGGTGCCTCCCTTGCGCGAACGCAGTGCCGACATCCCCGCGATCGCGGAAGTGCTGGTCGAGGACATCGCGATGCGCAACGGCACCGCGCCGTTCGAGCTCGATGCCGCGGCGCTGGCGCTGCTGTCGTCGCAGCGCTGGCGCGGCAACATCCGCGAACTGCGCAACGTGCTGGAGCAGGCCGCCATGCGCAGCGACTCGCAGCAGATCGACGAGCGCACGCTCGAGGAGGTGCTGCGCGAGGCCGGGATCGAGCGCTTGCCGCCCGCCCCGCCTCCGCGCGCCGTGGCGAGCCCTCCCCCGCGCGATGTCCTGCGGCCGCTCGCCGAGCAGGTGGCGGAGGTCGAGCGGCAGGCGATCCAGGCCGCGCTCGCGGCCACCGGCGGCAACAAGCTCGCTGCTGCGCGGCTGCTGGGAATCTCGCGGGCCAAGCTCTACGAACGCCTGGAACTGGTTGCCTGAAATCCGGGCAGTTGTCTGGAAAACAGGCAAACCGGCTGCCTGAAAGTCAGGCATCGACCCCCGCGCTAGAGAAATTTGTGCTGCTGTGACAAGCACTTGCGCGCTGGCACGGCGAATGCAAGAGCCGCCCGGTTCCCGCATTCCAACACCTCAGGAGACACCTCCCATGCAACGACGCACCTGGGTCGCCATTGCCGCGCTCGCCGCTTCCGCCTTCGCCAGTCCGCTGGCCTGGTCGCAGGCCAAGGAAATCCGCATCGCCCACATCTACAGCCGCACGGGCCCGCTGGAGGCCTACGGCAAGCAGACGCAGACGGGCTTCCTCATGGGGCTGGACTACGCCACCGGCGGCACCATGGCCATCAATGGCAAGAAGATCGTCGTCATCGAGAAGGACGACCAGGGCAAGCCGGACCTGGGCAAGTCGCTGCTGGCCGCCGCCTACTCGGACGACAAGGCCGACCTCGCCGTGGGCCCGACCTCCTCCGGCGTGGCGCTGGCCATGCTGCCGGTTGCCGAGGAGTACAAGAAGATCCTGCTGGTGGAGCCCGCCGTGGCCGACTCCATCACCGGCGACAAGTGGAACAAGTACATCTTCCGCACCGGCCGCAACAGCTCGCAGGACGCGATCTCCAATGCCGTGGCCATGGACAAGGACAACGTCTCCGTCGCCATGCTGGCCCAGGACTACGCCTTCGGCCGCGACGGCGTGAAGGCCTTCAAGGACGCGCTGCACAAGGCGAAGATCGTCCACGAAGAGTACCTGCCGATGACCACGACCGACTTCACGGCCGGCATCCAGCGGCTGATCGCGGCGCTCAAGGACAAGCCGGGCCGCAAGATCATCGCGGTGGTGTGGGCCGGCGGCACGCCGCCCTTCAATGCGCTGGCCGACGCCGACCTGCAGAAGCGCTACGGCATCGAGGTGGGCACCGGCGGCAACATCCTGCCGGCGATGACCGCGTACAAGCGCTTCCCCGGCATGGAAGGCGCGACGTACTACTACTTCGGCCTGCCGAAGAACGCGGCGAACGACGCCATGGTCTCCCAGCACTACAAGGAGTTCAAGACGCCGCCCGACTTCTTCACGGCCGGGGGCTTCTCCGCCGCGATGGCCGTGGTCACCGCGCTGAAGAAGACCGGCGGCGACGCGACGGCGGCCAAGCTGATCCCCGCCATGGAGGGCATGTCCTTCGACACGCCCAAGGGCAAGATGACGTTCCGCAAGGAAGACCACCAGGCCATGCAGAGCATGTACCACTTCAAGATCAAGGTGGACCCGGCCTTCGCCTGGGGCGTGCCGGAACTGGTGCACGAGATCAAGCCGGAAGAGATGCAGGTTCCGATCCGGAACAAGCGCTAGGCGGCTGGGGGGCGGCGTCCGCCGCCCCGTCCTTCGAAGAATTCATTGGGAGCAGGGCGCGCGGGGCGCGCCCAGGCTGTCGCTCACCCTGAAGAAAGCCATGAGCCAACTCGCCACGCACGACCTGACGGTCCGGTTCGGCGGCCACGTCGCCGTCAATGGCGTCACCTGCTCCTTCGAGCCGGGGACGCTGACGGCCATCGTCGGCCCCAACGGGGCCGGCAAGACGACCTACTTCAACCTGATCTCGGGCCAGCTCAAGGCGAGCTCCGGTAAGGTGACCCTGGGCGGGCGCGAACTCTCCGGCGCCTCCGCTTCGGAACGTACGCGCGCCGGCCTGGGGCGCGCCTTCCAGCTCACCAACCTGTTCCCGCGCCTGACGGTGCTGGAAAACGTGCGGCTGGCGGTGCAGGCCACGCGTGGCGGCTCGCACCGCCGGGGGCTGAACCTGTGGAGCGTGTGGAGCGACCACCGCGACCTGCTCGCGCGTGCCGACGAACTGCTGGAGTCGATCGCGCTGAAGGACCGGGAGCAGGAGCTCGTCGCCAACCTGCCGCACGGCGACCAGCGCAAGCTGGAAGTGGCGCTGCTCATGGCGCTGGAACCGCAGGTCTACATGTTCGACGAGCCGACGGCGGGCATGAACCACGCCGAGGCGCCCGTGATCCTGGACCTGGTCCGCCGGCTGAAGGCCGACAGGACCAAGACGATCCTGCTGGTGGAACACAAGATGGACGTGGTGCGGGAACTGGCCGACCGCATCATCGTGCTGCACAACGGCACGCTGGTGGCCGATGGGGAGCCAGCCGAGGTGATCGCATCGCCGGTCGTGCAGGAGGCTTACCTGGGCGTGTCCCCGAAGGAGGCCGCATGAGCGACAACCTCCTCACCCTGTCCGGCGTGCACACGCACATCGGCGCGTACCACATCCTGCATGGCGTCGACCTCGCCGTGCCGCGCGGGCAGCTGACGATGCTCCTGGGCCGCAACGGCGCCGGCAAGACCACGACGCTGCGCACCATCATGGGCCTGTGGCGCGCCTCGCAGGGCAGCATCGTCTTCGACGGCCAGGACATCACCGCGCTGCCGACGCCGCAGATCTCCGGACGCGGCGTGGCCTACGTGCCGGAGAACATGGGCATCTTCGCGGACCTGACGGTCAAGGAGAACATGGTGCTGGCCGCCCGCGGCGCCCGCAACGCGTCGGCGATCGACCAGGAACGCCTGCAGTGGATCTTCTCGCTCTTCCCCGCGGTGGAGAAGTTCTGGAACCACCCCGCGGGCAAGCTCTCCGGCGGCCAGAAGCAGATGCTGGCGGTCTCGCGCGCGATCGTCGAGCCGCGCGAGCTGCTGATCATCGACGAGCCGAGCAAGGGCCTCGCCCCCGCGATCATCAACAACATGATCGCCGCCTTCGGTCAGCTCAAGGCCAAGGGCGTGACCATCCTGCTGGTCGAACAGAACATCAACTTCGCCAAGCGCCTGGGCGACACGGTCGCCGTGATGGACAACGGCGTGGTCGTGCATGCGGGTTCCATGAAGGAGCTCGCGGAGAACGAAGAACTGCAGCATTCCCTGCTGGGGCTGGCGCTATGAACTTCAAGGAGATGGACTGGAAGCCGCTGGCGCTGGTGCCGGTGCTCGCCTTGCTCGTGCTGCCCTTCGTGGGCTCGCCCGCGACCTGGGTGACCCTGACGGTGGCGGGCCTCGCCATGGGCATGATCATCTTCATCATCGCCTCGGGCCTCACGCTGGTCTTCGGCCTGATGGACGTGCTGAACTTCGGCCACGGCGTGTTCATCGCGCTCGGCGCCTTCGTCGCCACCAGCGTGCTGGGCGCCATGGGGGACTACACGGGTTCCGCGAGCCTGTGGCGCAACCTGCTCGCCGTGCTGCCCGCGATGGTGGTCGCCATGCTGGTGGCCGGTGCCATCGGGCTCGCCTTCGAGCGCTTCATCGTGCGGCCGGTCTACGGCAACCACCTCAAGCAGATCCTCATCACCATGGGCGGGATGATCATCGGCGAGGAACTGATCAAGGTGATCTGGGGTCCGCTGCAGATCCCGCTGCCCTTGCCCGAGGGCATGCGCGGCAGCCTCTACCTCGGCGATGCCGCGGTGGAGAAGTACCGCCTGATCGCCGTGGTGGTGGGCCTCGTCGTGTTCGGCTTGCTGCTGTGGACGCTCACCCGGACCAAGATCGGCCTGCTGATCCGCGCCGGCGTGCAGGACCGCGAGATGGTGGAGTCGCTCGGCTACCGCATCCGCGTGCTGTTCGTGGGCGTCTTCGTGGTGGGCAGCGCGCTGGCCGGCCTGGGCGGCGTGATGTGGGGCCTGTACCAGCAGAACGTGGTGCCGCAGATGGGCGCGCAGGTCAACGTGCTGATCTTCATCGTGCTGATCATCGGCGGCCTGGGTTCCACCACGGGCGCGCTGGTGGGCGCGCTGCTGGTCGGCCTGATGGCCAACTACACCGGCTTCCTGGTGCCCAAAGCGGCGCTGTTTTCCAACATCCTGCTGATGATGGCCATCCTGCTGTGGCGCCCGCAAGGCGTCTACGCCTTGAGCAAGTGAGGACCAAGCCATGCTGACGCGCATCCTCTCCAACGACTTCCCGCGCAGCCGCGTGCTGGCGGTGATCCTGCTGCTGATCTTCCTCGCGCTGGCGGTGACGCCTTTCGCCATCCCCGGCGTCAAGGCGCTGAACGTGGCCGCCAAGATCCTCGTCTTCATCGTGCTGGTGGCGAGCTTCGACCTGCTGCTGGGCTACACGGGCATCGTGAGCTTTGCCCACACCATGTTTTTCGGCATCGGCGCGTATGGCGTGGCGATCGCGTCGACGCGCCTGGGCGCGGGCTGGGGCTCGCTCGCCATCGGCATTGGCGCGGCGCTCGTGCTGTCGCTGCTGCTGGCTGCGGCCATCGGCCTGTTCTCGCTGCGGGTGCGCGCGATCTTCTTCTCGATGATCACGCTGGCTTTCGCGGCGGCCTTCCAGACGCTCGCCTCGCAGTTGTCGGAGATCACGGGCGGCGAAGACGGGCTGACCTTCAAGATGCCCGAGGTTCTGTCGCCCAGCTACGAGTTCGACCTGTTCGGCCACACCTACGACGGCCGCCTGGTCTGCTACTACCTGCTGTTCGTCGCGGCCACGGTGCTGTTCCTGGCCATGCTGCGCATCGTCAACTCGCCCTTCGGCCGCGTGCTGCAGGCGATCCGCGAGAACGAGTTCCGGGCCGAGGCGATCGGCTACCGGGTGGTCGTGTACCGCACGATCTCCAGCGTGCTGTCGGCGCTGTTCGCGACGCTGGCCGGCGCGATGCTGGCGATCTGGCTGCGCTACAACGGGCCGGACACGACGCTCTCGTTCGAGATCATGCTCGACGTGCTGCTGATCGTCGTGATCGGCGGCATGGGCACGATCTACGGCGCGGTGATCGGCTCGGGCCTGTTCCTGGTGGCGCAAAGCTACCTGCAGGACCTGCTGAAACTGGGCAGCGGGGCCGTTGCCGGCGTGCCCTGGCTGGCGGCGCTCCTGTCGCCGGACCGCTGGCTGCTCTGGCTGGGCGTGCTGTTCGTGCTGTCCGTCTACTACTTCCCCACCGGCGTCGTCGGGCGCCTGCGCGCCTTGCGCGGCGCCACGCCGGTGCGGTCTCCGTCCCTTCCCGCGGCAACGGCCGCATCCCCCAAGAAGAGAGTGCAAGGAGACTATGTTGAAAGCTAGCAAGACATTGCAATGCGCGCGACGCATGGGAATCAAAGGCGCCTGGGCGGCCGCGCTTGCCGCGCCGCTGCTGCTCGCCGCCTGCGGCGGTGGCGGCGGGTTAGACCTCGGCGGTCCGCTGCTGCAGGACCTGTCGCTGCGCAGCACGAACCTCGGCCCGATCAAGGGCGCCGAGGACAAGGCGAGCGGCACCTACGCGTGGAAGGGCATTCCTTACGCAAAGCCACCGGTGGGAGCCCTGCGGTGGCAGCCGCCGCAGGACCTGCCGGCCTGGACCAGCATCAAGACGACGACGGCGTTCGCCCCCGCGTGTTCGCAGTACGGCCGCATCTACGGTCCGGGCTCCAACAATCGCTATGACGAGACCATCGGCACGACCTTGAACCAGGCGGTCGGCAACGAAGACTGCCTGTACCTCAACGTCTGGCGTCCCTCGAGCAAGGACGAGAACCTGCCGGTGATCGTGTTCTTCCACGGCGGCAGCAACGTCTCCGGCTACACCGCCGACCCGGTGTACGACGGCGCGGCGCTGGCGAAGGCGGCGAACGCGGTGGTGGTGACGGCCAACTTCCGGGTGGGCATCCTGGGCTTCCTCACCGTGCCGCAGCTCAAGACCGGCGACCCGGCCAACGATTCCGGCAACTACACGATGCTGGACAGCATCAAGGCGCTCCAGTTCGTGCGCACCAACGCGCGCAACTTCGGCGGCAACCCCGACAACGTGACCATCATGGGCCAGTCGGCGGGCGCCATCAACGTATGGGCCCTGCAGACGTCACCCCTGATGACGGCAGCGAACCCCAAGCTGTTCCACCGGAACGTGCCCTTGTCCGGCGGTATCTCGCTGGCCAGCAACCTGCCCCTTGGCAGCATCCCGACGCTGTCGCCGCTGTCGCAGTACCAGGCGCAGGGCCTCACGCTGCTGCAGCAGTTGCTGATCGTCGACGGCCTCGCCACGGATGCCGCTTCGGCGAACACCTACATCGCCGGCAAGACGAATGCGGAGGTCGCCGCTTACCTGCGCGGCAAGACGCCGCAGCAGCTGTTCACGACGCTGCTCACGCGCCTGCCGCTGCTGGCCGGCTCCGGGCCCATCCCCGACGGCACCGTCGTGGCGACGGATCCGATCGGCGCGATCAACGCAGGCAACTACGTGAAGGTGCCGGTGCTTGCCGG
This sequence comes from Ramlibacter sp. G4-7, assembly GCF_057784995.1. Classification (NCBI taxonomy): domain Bacteria; kingdom Pseudomonadati; phylum Pseudomonadota; class Betaproteobacteria; order Burkholderiales; family Comamonadaceae; genus Ramlibacter; species Ramlibacter sp. G4-7. The sequence goes on along the minus strand of NZ_JBYNTT010000028.1, from coordinate 3,513 downwards.
CAACGCACGTGACGAAGGCAAGCTGTTCCCGTCCTTCCTGCCGCTGGTGGGCGGCACGGGCAATGCGCGCATCGTCACGGACGCGCAGCTGTTCGCCAACCACTTCTCGTACAAGCCCGATGCCCCGGCGCAGACGACCGTGGACCAGTGGATCGCCGCGTCCTACCTGCCGGTCAACGCACCGACCACCGGCTTCACTGCGCGCGCGGAGGCGCTCAACCGCGTGTTCTTCCTCAACAGCCGCGACAACGTGCTCAACGCGCTGAAGACGCAGCAGCCCAACGTCTGGTACTACCGCTTCGACTGGGACGAGCAGCCGGCGCCGTGGAACGACATCTACGGCGCGGTGCACGTGGTGGACCTGCCCTTCATCTTCGGCAACTTCGGCCCCTCGCTGTTCGGCAACGTGTGGTTCAACACCGCCAACCGCCCCGGGCGCCTGGAGCTTTCCGCCGCGATGATGCAGACGCTCTCCACGTTCGCCCGCAACGGCGACCCGAACAACGCGTCGCTCGGCGTAAGCTGGCCGGTGTGGCCGGGCAAGCTGGTCTTCGACGCGACGCCGACCAGCAAGGCGATCCACGTCGAATGAGCCCAGCGTAGGGGAAAGCACATGCCATCCAGTTCGAACTACGCCACCTGCGCGGGACGCGAGATCCACTACACCGAGTGGGGCGCGGAACATGCGCGGACGGTGATCGCGTGGCACGGCCTCGCGCGCACCGGCCGCGACATGGACGAACTGGCGGAGTGCCTTTCCTCCAGCTTCCGGGTGATCTGCCCGGACACCCTCGGGCGGGGCTTGAGCCAATGGAGCCCCGACCCGACGGCCGAATACCGGCTGGAGTTCTACGCCCGCCTGGCCGCGGAGCTGATGGACCAGCTCGGGATCGGGCGTGCGCACTGGGTGGGCACGTCCATGGGCGGGGCGATCGGCACCGTGTGCGCGGCGGGCCTCTTCCAGCCGCAATTGCAGGACCGCATCCTCAGCCTCGTGCTGAACGACAACGCGCCTCGGCTCGCGGCCGCCGCCGTCGAGCGCATCCGCAACTATGCGGGCAACCCGCCGGCCTTCGATTCGATGTCGCAGCTCGAAGCCTTCTTCCGCCAGGTCTACAAGCCCTATGGCTGGCTGAGCGACGCCCAGTGGCGGCGCCTCGCGCAGACCTCCATGCGGCGCCTGCCGGACGGCCGCGTGACGCCCCATTACGACCCGGCAATCGTGCGCCAGTTCATCGACCATCCGCACGACTACGACCTGTGGGAGCACTACGACCGGCTGCGCATCCCGGTGCTGCTGCTGCGGGGCGCGGAGTCGGACCTCGTGCTGCCCGATGCCGCGGCGGAGATGATGACGCGCGGGCCCGGGCCGCTGGGCCTGGTGCGCGTGCAGGAAGTGGCCGGCTGCGGCCACGCGCCGGCGCTGAATGTTCCGGAGCAGCTGGAGCTGGTGAAAGGTTTCGTCGAGCGCAGTGACGCGGTCGCCGCAAAGGCCAAGGTCACTGCATAGGCGATTGGCGATCGGAGCGGTTCGCGGTGCCCCACCGCCGTTCCACGAAAATCGCAGGGTATCGGGTGGGCTCAGCGCTCCGCGCCCAGGGCCATCGCGCGCTTTTTCTGCTCTGCCAGCTCCCCGACATCCACTTGCACCTGCGTCGGCCAACCGGAGAGGTGGCGCGAGGCGATCCCACCCAGCGCATGGATCCACTCGGTCTCGTCGTTGAGGCAAGGGATGTAGTGGAAGTCCTTGCCGCCCGCCGCGAGGAAGGCAGCGCGGCCTTCCTGCGCGATCTCCTCCAGCGTCTCCAGGCAGTCGCTGGTGAAGCCGGGGCAGGCCACGTCCACGCGCCGCTTGCCCGCCCGGGCCAGCGCCTGCAGCGTCGGCTCGGTGTACGGCTCCAGCCACTTCGCCTTGCCGAAGCGGGACTGGAAGGTCACCGTGAACTGCGAGGCCTCCAGCTGCAGCGCCTCGACCAGCAGCCGGGCCGTCTTGCGGCACTCGCAGTGGTAAGGGTCGCCCAGATGCAGCGTGCGTTCCGGCACGCCGTGGAAGCTGAGGACCAGGTGCTCCGGCCGCCCGTGCTCGCGCCAGTGCCGCTCGATGCGGCGGGCCAGCGCCCTGATGTAGCCGGGGTCGTCGTGGTAGCGGTTCACGAAGCGCAGCTCCGGGACATTGCGCTGCGTGCGGGTCCAGGCGCTCACCGCGTCGATCACGCTGGCCGTCGTGGTTCCCGAGTACTGCGGGTACGCGGACAGGACCAGGATGCGGCTCGCACCTGCGTCGGCCAGCGCCTGCAGCTGGCTGGCGATCGAGGGCGTCCCATAACGCATCGCATAGGCGACGCGCACGCGGTGGCCTTGCTCGCCCAGCCAGCCTTGCAGGCGCTTGGACTGGCGCTCGGTCCACAGCTTCAGGGGCGAGCCGTCCGGCGTCCAGATCGTCGCGTATTTGGCCGCCGACTTCGCGGCGCGCAGGGGCAGGATCAGCCCGTACAGGATGGGCAGCCACACCGGCCGCGGGATCTCCACCACCCGCGGGTCGCTCAGAAATTCGGCGAGGTAGCGGCGCACGGCCTGCGGCGTGGGCGCCTGCGGCGTTCCAAGGTTGCACAGGAGCACGGCGGTCTGGGACGCCTGGCCGTGCGCGTGGGGGCTGGCGGCGGGCGGGCGGGGTGCAGTCGGCATTGAGCTATTCTCGCCGCATGCTCGAACTGGGGAAAATCAAGGCCATCACGCTGGACCTGGACGACACGCTGTGGCCGATCTGGCCCACGATCGAGCGTGCGGAGAAGGTGCTGCTGCAGTGGCTGTCGGCGCACGCGCCCATGACCTCGGCGCTGTTCGCGAACCCGGCGGCGCTGCGCGACATCCGCGCGGAGATGACGGTTTCGCGCCCCGACCTCAAGCACGACATGAGCGCGCTGCGGCGCGAATCCATCCGCCTGGCGCTGAGCCGCGCCGGCGACGACCCGCAGCTCGCGGAACCCGCCTTCGAGGCCTTCTTCGCCGAGCGGCAACGCGTCACGCTGTTCGAGGACGTGCTGCCCGCGCTGGAGTTCCTGGCTGCGCGCTTCCCACTGGTGGCGCTGTCCAACGGCAACGCCGACGTGCACCGCGTGGGGGTCGGCCACTTCTTCCGCGCGTCGGTGTGCGCGCGCGATTTCGGGGTCGGCAAGCCGGACCCGCGGATCTTCCATGCCGCGGCCGGCGCGGTGGACACCATGCCGGAATACATCCTGCACGTCGGCGACGACGTGACGCTCGATGCGCTGGGCGCGCTGAACGCGGGCATGCAGGCGGCCTGGCTGAACCGCTCGGACGCCATCTGGCCGCACGAGCAGGAGCCGCACGTCACCCTGACGCACCTGGGCGAACTGCGCGACCTGTTCGTCGCCTAGCTGTGGAGTGTCAAGAGGTTCTTTCGAGGAATCGAAAGACGAGACACGGGAGGCATCAGGCTGATGCCGTGGTGGGGCCGGTGCCAGTTGTAGAAGTGAGTCCAGGCGGGCAAGG
>NZ_JBYNTT010000027.1:0-40411 GCF_057784995.1 Ramlibacter sp. G4-7 | reverse complement strand
GCCGCACCGCGCGGGCGCGCCGGCGGCCGGCTCCGCGGCGCGAAGGGGGCCGGCGCAGGCCGCGATGGCGCAGCGGCTGCAGGCCATCGACCGCACCGACCCCGACCGGCGCCGCAAGGCCGTGCGCGTCGTCCTCGAGGTGGAACTCGCGCGTGCGTTCGGCAGCGGCCTCATGAACGATCCCGGCTTCCCCCTGATGGTCGACGCGGTGCAGGACCAGATGCAGGGCGACGCGCAGGCGGCCGCCGCGGTGCACGCGCTCGGCGACCTGCTCCTGGCCGCGCCGGCCGGCTAGTCGGCCGCCAGGCTCCAGTCCGCTGGCTTGCCGGTGGCGCCAATGGGCAGCGCCGGGCCGACGCGGATCGCCTTCGGGAGCTCCGGCGCGCTCAGTTGCTGCGCGAGCCAGTCGTGCAGGTGCGCCGGCAGGTCGGCGGGCGCCTGCGCGCTCGGCACGACGAAAGCCTTCAGGCGCGTGCCTTCCTCGGGTCGCATCAGGCGCACGGCCGCGTCCTGCACGCCGGGATGGCGGCGCAGCACCTCGCGCACGCGCGCGGGAAAGACGTTGATGCCGCCCACCTGCACCGCCTCGTCGTGGCGCGGGCCGACTTGGAAGCTGCGGTCGCCGGCCCGCACCAGGGCGTCCTGCGGCACGAACGGCTGCTCGCCGCCCGCGGGCAGGGTGCGCAGCAGCCGGCGCGGATCAGCCGGATCGAAGCGCCAGTACGGAAACAGCTCGTACGGCGCGTCGTGCCAGCGGCGCGCGGCGATGCCCGCGGTCTCCGACGCGCCGTACACCTGCACGAGCGCCGCCAGGCCGGCGGCACGCACGGCGTCGGCCACCTGTGCGGGGCAAGGAGCGGTCGACGTCACGCCGAGCACATCCCGCGGCCACGCCGGCACGCAGCGCGCAACCGCCGCCCAGTATTCCGGATGGGCGACGACCAGGTCCCCCGGCTGCGCCGATCGCGCCAGCCAGGCGGGCGTGCTGCCACGCAGGTCGACGACGGCTCCGGCGTCCAGGCCCAGGTCGCGCGGCAACAGCACGGAGAACAGGAAGCCGTAGATGTGGTGGCTCGGGACGGCGCACAGCAGCCGCCGGCGCGCGGGAAACAGCGTGGCCAGGTGCCGCGTCTCCTGCGCCAGCGTCGCCAGCGGGTGCGGGCACGGCTTCGGCGCGCCGCTGCTTCCGGAGGTGCAGAAGGTCAGGCGCTCGTCGAAGCGCGCCAGGCCCGCTTCGGCCACGTCCACCCATTCGCCGAGCGAGCGCCGAGCCAGCAGCGCATCCTCGATGCCGGACTCGTGCAGGTGCAGCGCTTGCGCCAGCGCCGTGGCGAGCGACAGCAGTTCCAGCGAATCGACGCCCAGGTCGGCGTCAAGCCGCAGTGCGTCCGGCCACGGCCACGGCAGCGGGCGCGGCAAGGCGCTGCGCCGCAGCTGCGCGAGCTCTCCGGCCACGAGGTCGGTGACGAAGCGCCGCAGCACCGGCCGCGGCTGCCACCAGGCGGTCACAGGCGCTTGACGAAGATCCAGAAGCTGTCGTCGCCGATCGCCTTCTTCATGTGGATCTTCACCTTCGTGGCGGCCATGTTGTGGTCGAACACGTACTCGAACATGGTGTTCAGGTTGCCGTTGCGCACGCCGGCGTCGAACACGCCCTTGAACTTCGGCGCGTTGGTGCAGGGTGCGACGTCGCGGAAGAAGTTGCGGCCGATCACGTCCTTCTTCACGCGGCCGGTGATGCTCGCCTCGGCGGCGTTGTACTGCAGGATCGTGCCCTTCGCATCGATCTGCACGGCCCCGAAGGCGAGCTGGTCGACCTCCTGCGCGCTCATCTTGGACAGGACGTTCTCGATGTCGTCCTTGCCGAAACCCACGACGTTCATGCCGGACATGCCGCTTCCTTCTTTGTAGTAGTACAAGATAGGAAGTCTATGAACCCGGTCCGCGATCCGCGGGACCGTCCATCCGTGGCAGCCTGCCGTTCAGTGGATGAAGGACGCGTTTGCCTAGAACCGCTCATGCGGCGCGAGGTAGCGCCATTGCCCCACGGGCAGGTGCCCGAGCGTCACGCGCCCGATGCGCACGCGCTTGAGGCCCACCACCTTCAGGCCCACCAGCTCGCACATGCGGCGCAGCTGCCGCTTCTTGCCTTCGGTGAGCACGAAGCGCAGTTGCTCGGGGTTCTGCCAGTCCACCTTGGCGGGTTTGAGCGGCTGGCCGTCCAGGCTCAGGCCGTGGCGCAGCCGCGCGAGTTGCGCCGGCGGAAAGGCGGACTGCACGTCGCTGGTCACCTGGCCGAAGCTCACGCGCACCAGGTACTCCTTTTCCACCAGGGAGTCCTCGCCGATCAACTGGCGCGCCACGCGCCCGTCCTGCGTCAGCACCAGCAGCCCGGTGGAGTCGATGTCCAGCCGGCCCGCGGGCGCCAGTCCCTTCAGCTGCGTCGGCGCGAAGCGCTGCGGCGCCATGTCGGCCTTCCAGCGGTTGCGGCCCTGCACCAGCACCACCGCGGGCTCGTAGCCGTCCTCCGCCTGGCCGCTCACATAGCCGATCGGCTTGTGCAGCAGGATGGTGACCTGCTCCCGTTGCTGGCCGCGCGCGCGCGGATCGATCTCGATGCGCGCCTGCGGCCCGACCTGCAGCCCCATGGGCGCCACCGCGCCGTCCACCTTCACCCAGCCGTGGGCGATCCAGTCGTCCGCTTCGCGGCGCGAACACAGCCCGAGTTCGGCCATGCGTTTGTTCAGGCGGGTGGTGGCGCTGGGTGCGGCCGGGAAATCAGGCATGGGTGGGGCTGGGGAAAGGGGTGGAACGCAGCGCGGGCAGGTCGAGGATGCGCAAGCCTCCGTATTCGACCCGGATCATGCCTTGCTCCTGCAGCGAGGCCAGGGCCTCGTTCACGCGCTGCCGCGACAGGCCCACGAGGTAGGCGAGCTCCTGCTGCGTGATGCGCAGCACCTCCCCGACGCCCGGAAAAAGCACGGGGTTGAACAGCGCCGCCAGCGAACGGGCCACGCGCAGGTCCGGATTGCTCATGCGGTCGATCTCGCGCGCGGCGATGAACTGGCCCAGGCGTTCATTGAGCTGGTTCATCACGAAACGGTTGAAGCCGATGGAGTGGTCCAGCAGCCAGTGGAAGGTGTCGGCCGGCAGGCCTGCGACCACGCTGCGGCGCAGCGCCTGGATGTTGTAGCGGTAGATCTCGCGCTTGAGCACCGTGCCTTCGCCGAACCAGCCGCCCGGTGGCAGCCCGCTGAAGGTGATGGTCTGGCCCTGGGCATTCTCGTTGCTCATCTTGAGCAGGCCTTCGACCACCCCGAACCAGTAGGTGACCGGCCGGCCGACGCGGCACACGTAGTCGCCCGGGAGGGCATCGCCCACCTTGATGTCCGCCGCGGCGCGGGCGCGTTCCGCCGGCCCGAGCAGGGCGAGCCAGGGGATGCCGGCGAGCTCCTGCGCCGTCGGCTCGCGGCGGCGCTGGTGCAGGGTCAGTTCGGCAGGCATGGCTTGGTCTAGGGGTAGTCCCTCCGAGGATTATCCCTAGGAATGTCGTCGCGAAGACAGATCGACGTCAAACCACTGCCTACATTGGGCCGCCATACGCATGCAAGGACAACGCATGGACAGCACTTTCCCGCGGCTGCTCGCGCAGCACGCAGCGCAGCGGCCGGAAGCCCCGGCGATGCGGGAGAAGGAGTACGGCATCTGGCAGGCCCTCTCGTGGGCCGGCCTTGCACGCATGGTGGAACACCTCGCCTGCGGCCTGCACCAGGCGGGCCTCGCGCGCGGCGAGCACCTGGTCGTGATCGGCGCCAACCGCCCGCGCCTCTACGCGACGATGCTGGCGGCGCAGTCGCTGGGCGCGATTCCCGTGCCGCTGTACCAGGACGCGGTCGGCGCCGAATGCAGCTACCCGATCAACAACGCCGAGGTCCGCTTCGCCGTCGCCGAGGACCAGGAACAGGTCGACAAGCTGCTGGAAGCGCGGGCGCAGTGTCCCCAGCTCACGCGCATCTGGTTCGACGACCCGCGCGGGCTGCGCAACTACAGCGAGCCGGGGCTCGCATCCCTGGACGCGCTGCTGCTCGAAGGCGCGCAGGTCGCGCAGCAGAACCCCGCGCTGGTGCGCGCCGAAGTCGAAAGAGGCCAGCCCGACGACGTCGCGGCGATGTTCTTCACCTCCGGGACCACCGGCCAGCCCAAGGGCGTCGTCCACACGCACCGCACGCTGCTGGACCGCGCGCGCGCCGGCGCCGAGTTCGACCGGCTGACCGAGCGCGAGGAGGTGCTGGCCTACCTGCCGCCCGCCTGGGTCGGCCAGAACATCTTCAGCTACGCGCAGTGGCTGGCCTGCGGCTTCGTGGTGAACTGCCCGGAGTCGTCCGGCACGGTGATGATCGACCTCAAGGAGATCGGCCCGACCTACTACTTCGCGCCGCCGCGCATCTTCGAAGGCCTGCTTACCAGCGTGATGATCCGCATGGAAGACGCCGGCGCGATCAAGCGCGCCATGTTCCAGCGCTTCATGGACGTGGCCAGGCGCGTCGGGCCGGCGCTGCGTGACGGCCAGTCCGTCGGCTTCCTCGACCGCGTCAAGTACGCGATCGGCAACGTGCTCGTCTACGGGCCCTTGCGCAACAACCTGGGCATGTCGCGCGTGCGGGTGGCCTACACGGCCGGCGAGGCGATCGGGCCGGACCTGTTCACCTTCTACCGCGCCATCGGCATCAACCTCAAGCAGCTCTATGGCAGCACCGAGACGGCGGTGTTCGTCTGCATGCAGCCGGACCACCAGGTGCGCGCCGACACCGTGGGCATCCCGTGCCGGGACGTGGAGATCCGCCTGGCCGACTCCGGCGAGATCCTCGTGCGCTCGCCCGGCCTGCTCAAGGAGTACTACAAGAACCCGCAGGCCACCGCGGAAGTGAAGACCGCCGACGGCTGGTACCACACGGGCGACGCCGGCTTCCTCGACGCGCAAGGGCACCTGAAGATCATCGACCGCGCCAAGGACGTCGGCCGCCTCGCCGACGGTTCGCTCTTCGCGCCCAAGTACATCGAGAACAAGCTCAAGTTCTTCCCGCACATCAAGGAAGCCGTGGCCGTGGGTGACCGGCGCGACAAGGTCTGCGCCCTGGTCAACATCGACTTCGAGGCGGTGGGCAACTGGGCCGAGCGGCACAACCTGCCGTACGCCGGCTACACCGACCTGGCACAGAAGCCCGAGGTCTACCAGCTGATCCAGGAGTGCATCGAGAAGGTCAATGCCGACCTGGCCGGCGACGAGAAGCTCGCCGGCAGCCAGGTGCGCCGCTTCCTGGTGCTGCACAAGGAACTCGATGCCGACGATGGCGAGCTGACGCGCACCAACAAGGTCCGCCGCGGCTTCATCGCCGAGAAGTACCAGGAGCTCGTCGACGCACTCTACGCCGGCAAGGACGAGCAGTACATCCAGACGCAGGTCAAGTTCGAGGACGGTCGCACCGGCACCGTCAACGCCACGCTGAAGATCCGGGACGCACGCACCTTCCCGCCCCTGAAGGCCGCGGCCTGAGGACAGGACCCATGTCATGAGCACCGCCCCCATCCTGGCCACCCCGTTCTCCACGCTCGCCGGCGATGCCGATGTCGCCCTCCCGGCACGGCCGGAGATTGCAGCCAACAGCCCGGCGGCGGCAGCGGGACGGCGGCTCGGCGAGGTCATCCTCGACGTGCGCAACATCTCGCTGGCCTTCGGCGGCGTCAAGGCGCTCACCGACATCTCCTTCGACGTGCGCGAACACGAGGTGCGGGCCATCATCGGCCCCAACGGTGCCGGCAAGAGCTCCATGCTCAACTGCATCAACGGCGTGTACCAGCCGCAGCAGGGCACCATCACCTTCCGCGGCAAGCGCTTCCATCACATGAAGAGCCGGCAGGTCGCGGAGATGGGCATCGCGCGCACCTTCCAGAACCTGGCGCTGTTCAAGGGCATGAGCGTCCTGGACAACATCATGACCGGCCGCAACCTGCGCATCCGCAGCAACCTGCTGCTGCAGGCCCTGCGCATCGGCCCGGCCGAGCGCGAGGAGATGCGCCACCGCGAGGAGGTCGAGAAGATCATCGACTTCCTGGAGATCCAGGCCTACCGCAAGGTGCCCGTGGGGCAGTTGCCGTACGGCCTGCAAAAGCGCGTGGACCTGGGCCGGGCGCTGGCGATGGAGCCGCAGGTGCTGCTGCTGGACGAGCCCATGGCCGGCATGAACCTGGAGGAGAAGCAGGACATGTGCCGCTTCATCCTGGACGTGAACGACGAGTTCGGCACCACCGTGGTCCTGATCGAGCACGACATGGGCGTGGTGATGGACATCTCCGACCGCGTCGTCGTGCTGGACTACGGCAAGAAGATCGGCGACGGCCCGCCGGAGGAAGTCCGCGGCAACCCGGACGTGGTCAGGGCCTACCTCGGAACGGCGCACTGACATGGGCTTCTTCCTCGAAACCCTCCTGGGCGGCCTCATGGCCGGCATGCTCTATTCGCTGGTGGCGCTCGGCTTCGTGCTGATCTTCAAGGCTTCGGGCGTCTTCAACTTCGCGCAAGGCGCCATGGTGCTGTTCGCGGCGCTGGCCATGGCGCGCTTCGCGGAGTGGATCCCGGCGTGGACCGGCATCCAGAGCCGCGTGTTCGCCAACGTCGTGGCCTTCGTGATCGCCGGCGCGATCATGTTCGTGGTGGCCTGGATCATCGAGGCGCTGGTGCTGCGCCGCCTCGTCAACCAGGAGGGCGCGACCCTGCTGATGGCCACCCTGGGCATCACCTACTTCCTCGAAGGGCTGGGGCAGGCGCTGTTCGGCAACAGCATCTACAAGATCGACATCGGCATGCCCAAGGACCCGGTGATCGCCTTCGAGAAGGTGTTCGAAGGGGGCATCCTGGTGAACCAGGAAGACCTGATCGCGGCGCTCATCTCCGCCGCGCTGGTCCTGCTGCTGAGCGTGTTCTTCCAGAAGACCTCCACCGGCCGCGCGCTGCGCGCCGTCGCCGACGACCACCAGGCCGCGCAGTCCATCGGCATCCCGCTCGCCCGCATCTGGGTGATCGTGTGGTGCGTCGCGGGCGTCGTCGCCCTGGTCGCCGGAATGATCTGGGGCAGCAAGCTGGGCGTGCAGTTCTCGCTGGCGACGATCGCCTTGCGCGCGCTGCCGGTGGTGATCCTCGGCGGCCTCACCTCGGTGCCCGGCGCCATCGTCGGCGGCCTGATCATCGGCGTCGGCGAGAAGCTCTCGGAGGTCTACATCGGGCCGCTGGTGGGCGGCGGCATCGAGATCTGGTTCGCCTACGTGCTGGCGCTCGGCTTCCTGCTCGTGCGGCCGCAGGGGCTGTTCGGCGAGAAGATCATCGACCGCGTGTAGAGGGGACGACGCATGCTTTACCGCGAAAACGGCCAGTTCAAGACCAGCTACCGCGCCGACCAGCAGATCTTCCCGATCCTGCAGGACCGCTGGGCGATCGTGGCGCTCATCCTGCTGGCCTACGGTGCGGTGCCGCTGCTCGCCAGCCCCTACCTGTTCCCGGCCGTGCTGATTCCCTTCCTGATCATGGCGCTCGCTGCGCTGGGGGTGAACATCCTGGTGGGCTACTGCGGCCAGATTTCGCTCGGGTCGGGTGCCTTCATGGCCGTCGGCGCCTACGGGGCCTACAACTTCTTCGTGCGCATCCCGGACATGCCGCTGATCCCCGCGGTGCTGCTGGGAGGCGTGTGCGCGATGCTGTTCGGCATCCTCTTCGGCCTGCCCAGCCTGCGCGTGAAGGGCCTGTACCTCGCGGTCGCGACGCTCGCCGCGCAGTTCTTCGCCGACTGGATGTTCCTGCGCGTGAAGTGGTTGACCAACGACTCGTCCTCGGGCTCGGTCTCCGTGAACAACCTGCAGGTGTTCGGCCTGCCGCTGGACAGCGATGCGGCCCGCTACTGGTTCTGCCTCACGTTCCTCGTGCTCACGGCGCTGCTGGCGAAGAACCTGGTGCGCAGCGCGATCGGCCGCGAGTGGATGGCGATCCGCGACATGGACGTGGCCGCCGCGGTGATCGGCATCCGCCCCATGTACGCGAAGCTCACCGCCTTCGCCGTCAGCTCCTTCATCGTCGGCATGGCCGGCGCGCTGTGGGCCTTCATCTACCTCGGCGCCTGGGAGCCGGCCGCCTTCTCGGTCGAACAGTCCTTCCGCCTGCTGTTCATGGTGATCATCGGCGGCCTCGGCTCCATCACCGGCGCCTTCTTCGGCGCGGCCTTCATCGTGGTGCTGCCGATCTTCCTCGCCAACTACCTGCCGGCGGCCGCCTCGCTGGTGGGCGCGACCATAGGCACCGCCGGCATCGAGCACGCGCAGCTCATGATCTTCGGCGCCCTGATCGTCTGGTTCCTGGTGGTCGAGCCGCATGGGCTCGCCCGCCTCTGGGCCACGGGCAAGCAGAAGCTGCGCCTGTGGCCGTTCCCGCACTGATTCATCACAAGGAGACATGCAATGAAGTTACGTTCCGTTCTGGTCGCCGCGCTGCTGGGCGCAGCCGCGGCGGGAGCCTTCGCGCAGGCGAAGGAGCAGTTCTTCCCGCTGCTGTCCTACCGCACCGGCCCGTACGCACCCAACGGCACGCCCTGGGCCAACGGCAAGCAGGACTACCTGAAGATGATCAACGCCCGGGACGGCGGGATCAACGGCGTGAAGCTCACGTTCGAGGAATGCGAGACCGGCTACGCCACCGACAAGGGCGTGGAGTGCTACGAGCGTCTGAAGTCCCGCCCGGGCGTCACGCTGTTCGACCCGCAGGCCACCGGCATCACCTTCGCGCTGACCGAGAAGGTCGCCACCGACAAGATCCCGCTCATCACCCTGGGCTACGGCCTGTCGGTGGCGCAGGACGGCACCGCCTTCAAGTGGAACTTCCCGATCATGGGCAGCTACTGGACGGGCGCGGACATCATCCTGCAGCACCTGGCCAAGACCAATGGCGGCTGGGACAAGCTCAAGGGCAAGAAGATCGCGCTGGTCTACCACGACTCGCCCTTCGGCAAGGAGCCGATCCCGCTGCTGCAGGAGCGCGCGAAGATGCACGGCTTCAACCTGGAGCTGATCCCCGTCACGGCGCCCGGCGTCGAGCAGAAGTCGGCCTGGCTGCAGGTGCGCCAGCAGCGTCCCGACTACGTGCTGCTGTGGGGCTGGGGCGTGATGAACTCCACCGCGCTGAAGGAAGCGCAGGCCACGGGCTACCCGCGCGAGAAGATGTACGGCGTGTGGTGGTCGGGCGCGGAACCCGACGTGAAGGACGTGGGCGAAGGCGCCAAGGGCTACAACGCGCTGGCGCTCAACACCTCCGGCCAGCAGCCCAAGGTGATCCAGGACATCCTGAAGAACGTCCACGACAAGGGGCAGGGCACCGGCCCGCGCGACGAGGTCGGCTCCGTGCTGTACACCCGCGGGGTGATCATCCAGATGCTGGGCGTGGAGGCCGTGCGCCGCGCGCAGGAACGCTTCGGCAAGGGCAAGGTCATGACGCCCGACCAGGTGCGCTGGGGCCTGGAGAACCTGTCGCTGGACCAGAAGAAGCTGGACGCGATGGGCTTCGGCGGCGTGCTGCGCCCGATCAGCACGTCCTGCACGGACCACATGGGCTCCACCTGGGCGCGCATCCACACCTGGGACGGCAAGCAGTGGAAGTTCTCCAGCGACTGGTACCAGGCCGATGAACAGATCATCAAGCCGATGGTGAAGGCGGGTGCGGACAAGTACCTGGCGGACAAGAAGCTGGAGCGGCGGCCGGCGTCCGACTGCCAGTCCTGAGGACCGGCAGTCAGTCCGCCGCCGCACGCGGCCACCGACAGCACCGTCCCCTGCCCCTCCCGCCAGCCGGGAGGGGACGCGGCTCCAAGGGAGCCGCCAATCGAAAGGCCGCGGCCTTTCGATTGGTCCACACCGGAGCGCCATGAGCAACATCGTCTTGAACGTCAACGGCATCGAGGTCATCTACAACCACGTGATCCTCGTGCTCAAGGGCGTGTCGCTGCAGGTACCGCAAGGCGGCATCGTGGCGCTGCTCGGGGGCAATGGGGCCGGCAAGACGACCACGCTGCGGGCCGTGTCCAACCTGCTCAAGGGCGAGCGCGGCGAGGTCACAAAGGGCTCCATCGAGCTGCGCGGCGAGCGCATCGAGAACCTCACGCCGGCCGACCTGGTGCAGCGCGGCGTGGTGCAGGTGATGGAGGGCCGGCACTGCTTCGCCCACCTCACGATCGAGGAGAACCTGCTGACGGGGGCCTACACGCGCCGCAGCAAGGTCGAGGTCGCAGCCAACCTGGAAAAGGTCTATGCCTACTTCCCGCGCCTGAAGCAGCGGCGCGAGTCGCAGGCGGCCTACACCTCCGGTGGCGAGCAGCAGATGTGCGCCATCGGCCGCGCCCTGATGGCAAGCCCCAGCCTGGTGCTGCTGGACGAGCCCTCGATGGGCCTCGCGCCGCAGATCGTGGAGGAGGTCTTCGAGATCGTGAAGGACCTCAACACGCGGGAGAAGGTCACTTTCCTGCTGGCGGAGCAGAACACGAACATGGCCCTCAAGTACGCGGGCTACGGCTACATCATGGAGAGCGGCCGCATCGTCATGGACGGGCCGGCCGCCGACCTCGCCACCAACGAGGACGTCAAGGAGTTCTACCTGGGCGTCGGCACCGGCCAGCGCAAGAGCTTCCGCGACGTCAAGAGCTACAAGCGCCGCAAGCGCTGGCTGGCCTAGGAGGGACAGGGAGAGATGGACCAGGAGTTCTACGACGCGCTGGAGACGCGCACCCCGCTGCAGCGCGAGGCGCAGCTGCTGGCGGCGCTGCCCGGGCAGGTGCACCACGCGCAGCGCAACACCTCCGCCTTCGGCGAGATCCTTGCCGGCATCGACGCGGCACACGTCACCTCGCGCGAGGCGCTGGCCAGGCTGCCCGTGACGCGCAAGGGCGAGCTGCTGGAGCGCCAGAAGGCGCGCCGCGCCGAGGACCCCTTCGGCGGCTTCTCCGCCCTCGTGCGCGGCCCGTCCATGCCGCACGTGTTCGCCTCGCCCGGCCCCATCTTCGAGCCGGACGGCGGCACGCGCGACTACTGGCGCTGCGGCCGCTCGCTGTTCGCGGCCGGATTCCGCGCCGGCGACCTGGTGCACAACGCCTTCAGCTACCACATGACCCCGGGGGCCTTCATCTTCGAATCGGCAGCGCACGCCATCGGCTGCTCGATCTTCCCGGCCGGCGTGGGACAGACCGAGCAACAGCTCGAAGCGATCGCGGCCCTGCGCCCGAATGCCTACACCGGCACGCCCAGCTTCCTGCGCATCCTGCTGGAGAAAGCCGCCGAGACGGGCGTCGACGTGTCCAGCCTGCGCAAGGGTCTCGTGGGCGGCGAGGCCCTGCCGCCCAGCCTGCGCGACTGGTTCGGCGATCGCGGGCTGCAGGTCTTCCAGAGCTACGCGACGGCGGACCTGGGCCTGATCGCCTACGAGACGCGCGCGCGCGAGGGCATGGTGGTCGACGAAGGCGTGCTGGTGGAGATCGTGCGCCCGGGCACCGGCGACCCCGTGGCGCCCGGCGAGGTGGGCGAGGTGGTGGTCACCACCTTCAATCCCGCCTACCCCTTGATCCGTTTCGGCACCGGCGACCTGTCCGCGGTGCTGCCCGGCGCGGACCCCACGGGACGCACCAACATGCGCATCCGCGGCTGGCTCGGACGCGCCGACCAGACCACCAAGATCCGCGGCATGTTCGTGCACCCGGGCCAGGTGGCGGACATCGCGCGCCGCTTTCCGGAAGTGGTGCGGGCACGGCTGGTGGTCAGCGGCGAAATGGCCAACGACGTGATGACCTTCAGGGTCGAAAGCTCCGCGCCCTCCCAGGGGCTGGACGCGCGCATCGGCGAAGCCGTGCGGGACGTCACCAAGCTGCGGGCGGCGGTGGAAGTGGTCGCGCCGGGCACGCTTCCCAACGACGGCAAGGTGATCGAGGACGCGCGCAGCTACAAGTAAAGCTGGTCGCTGGCGGCGCCCGACCCGCCGCCGAGGTCCACCGTGCGAGGCTCCCTCATCCGTTGATCGTGGGCAGCCGTGCGCCACGGCCGGGCTGCACGATCCCGCGCGGGTCCGTATGATCGTCCGGTTTGACCCTTGGAGACCCCCATGACGAAGTTGCTGAAATCCCTGCTCCCGCTGGCGCTCGCCGCGGCCTCCGTGTCCGCCCTGGCGCAGGACTTCCCCACCAAGCCGATCACCATCGTCGTGCCGTTCGCGGCCGGCGGCCCGACCGACAAGGTCGCGCGTGACCTGGCCGAAGCGCTGCGCAAGCCGCTCAACGGCGCCACGATCATCGTGGACAACGCCGCCGGCGCGGGCGGCTCCATCGGCGCCAACAAGGTCGCCAAGGCGCAGCCGGACGGCTACACCCTGATGGTCCACCACATCGGCATGGCCACCATGCCCACCCTGGTGCGCAACATCCCGTTCAAGGTGGAAAGCGACTTCGAGTACCTGGGCCTGATCAACGACGTGCCGATGACCATCATCGGCAAGCCCGGCCTGCCCGCCAACAACTGGAAGGAGCTCACCGCCTGGATCCAGGCCAACAAGGGCAAGATCAACCTGGGCAACGCCGGCGTCGGCTCCGCCTCGCACCTGTGCGGCATGCTGTTCCAGCACGCGATGGGCGTGGACATGACCGCCGTGCCCTACAAGGGCACCGCGCCGGCGATGACCGACCTGATGGGCGGCCAGATCGACCTGATGTGCGACCAGACCACCAACACCACCTCCGCCATCGAAGGAAAGAAGGTCAAGGTGTTCGCCGTCAGCACGCCCAAGCGCCTGACGACGCCGGCCCTGAAGGACGTGCCCACCATGCAGGAGCTGGGCGTGAAGGACTTCAACGTGTCCATCTTCCACGGCCTGTACGCGCCCAAGGGCACGCCCGCCCCGGTGCTCAAGAAGCTCAACGACGCGCTGAAGGTCGCGCTCAAGGACCCCGAGTTCGTCAAGCGGGAAGAAGGCCTGGGTGCCGTCGTGGTGCACGACAACCGCGTGAACCCGGCCGACCACAAGAAGTTCGTGCAGTCCGAGATCAACAAGTGGAGCCCGCTGATCAAGGCCGCCAACGTCTACGTGGAATAAGGTCCGCGGTCCGCGCGCGACAGCAAGCCGCCCGCCCGGGCGGCTTTTTTTTGGCATCATGGCCCGCAAGAACTTCGTTGGAGACGCCTCGTGAACCGCTTCGCATCCCGCCGTCGCCTGCTGGCGTCCGCCACCCTCCTGGCCTGCACCCCGTTCGCGCCGCTGGCCGCGTTCGCGCAGGGCGCCTGGCCGGCCAAGCCCGTGCGCCTGGTCGTGCCCTTCGCCGCCGGCGGCACCACGGACATCCTGGCGCGCGCGGTGGCGCAGGAGCTGACCAAATCCTTGGGGCAGTCCTTCGTGGTCGACAACAAGCCGGGCGCCGGCGGCAACATCGGCGCGGACATCGTCGCCAAGGCGGCGCCGGACGGCTACACGCTGCTGATGGGAACGGTCGGCACGCAGTCGATCAACAAGTGGCTGTACGCCAAGATGCCCTTCGACCCGCAGAAGGACTTCCAGCCGATCACGCTGGTGGCCGGCGTGCCCAACGTGATGGTGGTCAACACGGAGAAGGCGCGCGAGCGCCACATCAACTCCGTGCAGGACTTCATCAAGTACGCCAAGGCCAACCCGGGCAAGCTGAACATGGCCTCCAGCGGCAACGGCACCTCGATCCACCTGGCGGGCGAGCTGTTCAAGACCATGACGGGCGTCTTCCTGACGCACTTCCCCTTCCAGGGCTCCAACCCCGCCCTCCTGAGCCTCATGTCCGGGGACATGGACGTCATGTTCGACAACCTGCCTTCGGCGATGTCGCACATCAAGTCCGGCAAGCTCAAGGCGCTCGCCGTGACGAGTTCCAGCCGCTCGCAGGCGCTGCGCGACGTGCCCACGGTCGAAGAAGCCGGCGGCCCTTCGCTCAAGGGCTTCGAGGCCAGCTCCTGGTTCGGCCTGCTCGCGCCCGCGGGCACGCCGATGGACATCGTCAACCGCGTGCAGCAGGAAACCGCGAAGGCCCTGGCCACGCCGGCGATGAAGGAGCGGCTGCTGGCGCAAGGCGCGATGCCCAGCGGCAACACGCCCGCGCAGTTCGCGCAGCTGATCGACCGGGAGCTGAAGAAGTGGGGACCGGTGGTGAAGGCGTCCGGCGCGAAGGTCGACTGAGCCGTCCTTCCCGCGCAGGCGGGAACCCAGCGCCTCACGAGCAAAGCGGCCGTCAGGCCGCTTGTTCGCTCACACCCCCCAGACGATCTCTTTTCCGGCCTGCGAGCAGCGCTTGAGCATGTCGATGAAAGGCACCGCGCGCTGCCGCAGGGACACCGCGTCGAACTTCGGCGGCACCTGGCCCTTGGCCTTCGCTTCGTCGACGGCGGCCTGGTGCTCGGCCTCTTCCCGGGCGATCGCGTCGTCCAGCTTGGCGATCGCGCCCGGCATGTCCTCCGGCAGGATGATGCCCTTGGGGCCCGCGTCCTTGCCGATGATGTCCAGCACGCGCCGGCCATTGGGCTCGAGCATGATCAGGTCACCGGCCGCCTTCGACTTGAATTTGTAGAGCATGGCTCAGCGATACATGTAATCACGGTTGAAAGGATAGGCCGACTGCGCGCCCGGCAGCGTGCCCGTGTGCACGTTGCCGTCGGGCCGCGTCGCCAGGATCTGGTGCAGCGCGATCCAGCCCTGCTCGAAGGTCATCGCGGCGCCTGCGAGATAGAGCCGGTAGGCGCGCAGCAGGCGGCCGGAGCCGGCCTCGCCATGGGTCTTGCGCAGCACCTCGCGGGCTTCGTCCAGCCGCGACTCCAGCGCATCCGACCACGCCCACAGCGTGCGCGCGTAATGCGGCCGCAGGTTCTCGGTGTCCACCATCTCCAGGCCGCCGACGGCCAGGTCGCGCAGCACCAGGCTGGGGTGCAGCAGTTCGCCGCCGGGGAAGATGTACTTGCCGATGAAATCTCCCATGCCCGCACCCAGCTGCGCCGGCTCCAAGCTGCCTGCGGTGATGCCGTGGTTCAGCACCAGTCCGCCGGGCACCAGCAGCCGGTGGATCTTGGTGAAGTAGGCCGGCATGTTGGCCTGGCCGACGTGCTCGAACATGCCCACGGAGGCGATCTTGTCGAAGGGCGTGTCCTCCGGCAGCTCGCGGTAGTCGAGCAGCAGCATCTTCACCCGCGACTGCAGGCCCTTGCGCTCGATCAGCCGGTTCACGTACGCGTGCTGGTTGTGCGACAGGGTGATGCCGGTGGCGTTCACGCCGTAGTTCTCCGCCGCCCACAACAGCAGCCCGCCCCAGCCGGCGCCTATGTCCAGGAAGCGCTCGCCCGACCGCAGCATCAGCTTGCGGCAGATGTGGTCCAGCTTGGCCTCCTGGGCCTGCGCCACCGACAGACCGGCCTCGCGGTAGTAGGCGCAGGAGTAGACGCGGCGCGGGTCCAGCCACAGCGCGTAGAAGTCGTCCGAGACGTCGTAGTGGAAGCGGATCTGCTCCGAATCCTTTTGCGGCGTGTGCGAGGCGATCGATTTGGCCCGGCGCAGCACCTGCGTCCACCAGCTGGTGTCGCTCGCCACCGGCGTGCCCGGCAACATGGCGGCGGCCGCCCGCATCAGGTCGCGCATGGACCCTTCGATGCGCACGCGCTCCTCGACGAAGTCTTCGCCCACCTTGCCGATCTGCCCGGCGGCCAGCGTGGCGAGCCCGGACCAGTCCTTGAAGGCCAGCCGCAGCGCGGCATCGGCGGCTCCCAGCAGCCTTCCTCCCGGCAGCTCCAGAGCCGCCGGGACAGGCAGCGCCGCCAGCTGGGATCCGAGCTTCCTGAGGAGGGGTTCCATGCGCCGATTCTTGCCAGCCGCAAGAAGCCCCGTCAACCGAAGGGCTGTAGGACGGTAGCGCTTTCTTCGCGGGGTCCACCGGTTGCGTGCCCATTTGTTCATGTCTAAACTATTTAGACCCAAGCAAAGGATCCCATGGACATCGAAGCGCGCGCCCACGGCGAGCATCCCGAAGCCTTGCGGCTGTGGCTGCGCCTCCTGACCTGCACCCAGCTGGTCGAAAAGCAGGTGCGCACCCAGCTGCGGGAGCGCTTCGAGACCACCCTGCCGCGGTTCGACCTGATGGCGCAACTCGAGCGCGCCCCCGAGGGCCTGAAGATGAACGAGCTGTCACGCCGCATGATGGTCACCGGGGGCAACGTCACCGGCATCACCGACCAGCTCGTATCCGAAGGGCTGGTGGAGCGCATCGACGTGCAGGGAGACCGGCGCGCCTACCGCGTGCGGCTCACCCCCAAGGGCCGCAAGCAGTTCAACGACATGGCACAACAGCACGAGGCCTGGATCGTCGATGCCTTTTCCGGCCTGTCGGACCGGGAGATCGCCACCTTGCACAAGCTGCTGGGGAAGGTGAAGGAGCACGCCACGCAGTCCGGCCAGGAGGCTCCCGCATGAAGGCCACGGCCGCATCCGCCCAGCCGGACCGTTATGTGCATGACCGGCTGCCGCCCCCGGAGCAGTGGCCGCAGTTGCGCTACGACCTGCCCGAGCTGCAACTGCCGCCGCAAGTGAACCTGGTGACGGAGCTCCTGGACCGCGCCGGCGAAAAGGGCTGGGGCGACCGGCCGATGCTGCGCTCCCGCGAAGGCACGCTCACCTATGCGCAGGCGCGCGAGCAGGTCGACCGCTGCTGCCGCCTGCTGGTGGAAGACCTGGGGCTGGTGCCGGGCAACCGCGTGCTGCTGCGCGGCGGCAACTCCGTCGTCATGGCGCTGGCCTGGCTGGCCGTCATCAAGGCCGGCGGCATCGCGGTGGCGACCATGCCGCTGCTGCGCGCGCGCGAGCTGGGCGACATCATCGACAAGGCGCAGCCGACGCTGGCGCTGTGCGACGCGCGGCTGCTGGACGAACTGGAGCTCGCGCGTGCGCAGCGCCCGGTGCTCAAGACGGTCCTTCCCTTCCACGCACCGGCCGATCCGGCCTCGCTGGAGGCGCGCGCCGGCGCCAAGGCGGCGGGATTCGCCGCTTGCCCGACCGCTGCCGACGACATCGCCCTGCTCGCCTTCACCTCCGGCACGACCGGGCAGCCCAAGGCCGCGGTGCACACGCACCGCGACGTGCTGGCCGCGTGCGAGGCCTGGCCGCGCCACGTGCTGCGTGCGACGCCGCAAGACATCGTCGTCGGCACGCCCCCGCTGGCCTTCACCTTCGGGCTGGGCGGCCTGCTCGTGTTCCCGATGTGGGCCGGCGCCTCGGTGTACTTCCCGGAAGGCCCGTACACCCCGGAGTCGCTGGTGAACGTCATCCGTGAAGTCGGCGCCACCATCTGCTACACGGCACCCACCTTCTACCGCCAGGCGGCGCCGTTCGCGCGCGCCGGCGGCGTGGGCAAGCTGCGGGTGAGCGTCAGTGCCGGCGAGGGCCTGCCGGATGCGACCCGGCAGCTGTGGAAGGATGCGACCGGCCTCGAGATGGTGGACGGCATCGGCGCCACCGAGATGTTCCACATCTTCATCTCCGCCGCCGGCGAGGACGTGCGGCGCGGGGCGATCGGCAAGGTGGTCCCGGGCTACACCGCCCGCGTGGTGGACGACGAAGGCCGCGAGGTGCCGCGCGGCACGGTCGGCAAGCTGGCCGTGGTCGGTCCCACCGGCTGCAAATACCTGGCCGACGCGCGCCAGGCCAACTACGTGAAGGACGGCTGGAACTATCCCGGCGACGCCTTCGTGCAGGACGAGGACGGCTACTTCGTCTACCAGGCCCGGGCGGACGACATGATCATCACGGCGGGCTACAACGTCGGCGGCCCCGAGGTCGAGGACGCGCTGCTGAAACACCCGGCCGTGGCCGAGTGCGGCGTGATCGGCCAGCCCGACGAGGAGCGCGGCATGATCGTCAAGGCTTTCTGCGTGCTGCGCCCGGGCCACCAGGGCGACGAGGCGCTGGTCAAGGCGCTGCAGCAGCACGTCAAGGCGACGATCGCGCCCTACAAGTACCCGCGCGAGATCGCCTTCGTTCCCAGCCTGCCGCGCACCGAAACCGGCAAGCTGCAGCGCTTCAGGCTGCGGCAGATGTGAGGGCGGGACCGCGCAAGGTCCCCCAGGTCAAGGCGCAGGTGAGCGCGGCACTGCCGGCGATGCCGATGAGCATGGGCAGCGGCGCCCCGTTGGCGAAGGGCGTGAGCAGTCCCATCACCAGGATGCCGCAGACGAAATGCAGCGTGCCGCCCAGCGCCGAGGCGGTGCCCGCGATGGCGCCATGCGCCTCCATGGACAGCACCATGCTGGCCGGCACCACCAGCCCGAGCGCGCCGTAACCGACGAACAGCAGCCCCAGCATCACCGCCAGGCTGTCGACGCCGGCCAGCTGCAGCAGCAGCGCGAGCAGCATCACCAGCGCATAGGCGGTGGCCGCCACCTTCACCATGGCGGCCAGGCCGAAGCGCTGCCCCAGGCGCGCCGTGAGCTGCGACACGCCGATGAAGGAGGCGGCGTTCGCCGCGAAGGCGATGCTGTACTGCCGGGGCGTCAGCCCGTAGTGGTCGATCAGCACGAAGGAGGAATTCGCCAAGTAGGCGAAGAAGCTCGCGACGCCGAAGCCGCCGATGAGAGACAGCCCCAGGAAGTGCCGGTCCGCCAGCAGGATGCCGTAGCCCTGCACGGCGCTGCGGAAGTTGCTGCCCACGCGGTCCTCGGGCGGCCGCGTTTCCGCCAGGCTGGTGGCGAGCAGCACCAGCGAGAACACCGCCGTGCCCGCCACCGCCCAGAACACGGCGCGCCAGCCGAAGGCGTCGATCAGCAGGCTGCCGGTCAGCGGCGCCAGGATGGGCGAGACGCTGAACACCAGCATCAGCAGCGACATCAGCCGCGCGGCCTCCGTGCCCGTGTGCAGGTCGCGCACCACGGCGCGCGGCACCACCATGCCTGCGCAGGCACCCAGCCCTTGCAGGAAGCGCCAGCCGATGAGCGTGCCTATGTCGGGCGCCAGCGCGCAACCCACGCTGCCGATGCCGAACAGCACCAGCCCGAAGTACAGGGGTTTCTTGCGGCCCACCATGTCCGACACCGGGCCGTACACGACCTGGCCGGCGCCGAGCGCGAGGAAGAAGACGATCAGCGAGGCCTGCACCGCGCCCGGAGAGCCGCCCAGCGCCTGGCCGATGCGCGGCAGCGCCGGCAGGTACATGTCGATGGCGAAGGGGCCGACGGCGGAGATCAGGCCCAGCACGAGCGCCAGGCCGAAGAAGGAACGGAACATCCGCGCGATTGTCGCGGAGCTCAGTGCGGCAGGCTGGCGCGTGCTGCTGCCCTAGGAACGTCCCAGCGCCTCGCGCCAGTAGCGGCGGTCCACGTACTTGTCGGGATCGGGCAGCCGCCGCGGCGGCTCCGCCAGCTTGCCGCGCAGGTCCAGCACGGCCTGCACGCCACGCGGGTCCAGGCCCACGTCGGAGAAGAAGCCGCCGGCCGGGTCCAGCATGAGGGCGCAGGACTGCTCGGCCACCTGCGCCGGCATGCCGGGCACGTTCGCCTGCAACAGGGCCTGCGCTTCACCGCGGTTCGCCGGGTCCTTCAGCCAGGCCACCGCATCCCGGTAGGCGCGGACGAAGCCGACGACTTGCGCCGGGTGCTGCTGCGCCCAGCTGCGGCGCGCGGCGCCGACGATGCCGAGGTAGGGACCGATCGCCTCGCGCGCGGTCGCGAGCTGGCGGAAACCGCGGTTGCGCGCCTGCAGGTCGAAAGGCGCGCGCAGGATCGTCGCGTCGTGCTGGCGCTCCATCAGCGCGGCGAAGCGCCGGTCGGTGCCGCCGGCGCGGGCCCACTTCACGTCCGACTCGGCCACGCCACCGCGCGCCAGCATCTCGCGCAGCACGAAGGAGAAGCCGTTGCTCATCGCGTCGACGGAGATCGTGCGGCCCTTGAGCGCCGCGATGCTCTGCACTTCGGGCACGGCGACCAGGCTCAGGAATCCATCGTCCGAGCCCATGAACGCGAAGAAGTCGCTGGGCGGATCGAATTTCACCTCGCCCTGGCCTTCCTGGTAGGCCACGATGTTGTCGAAGGCGGTGATGGCCACGTGGTAGCGGCCTTCCATGAGCCCGCTGAACACGTTGCGCGAATCCGGCGTGACCTGCAGCGTCGGCGCCAGCCCTTGCCGGGCGAAGAAGCCGCGGTCGCGCGCCGCCCACAGCGGCAGGTTGAAGCCGCCGCCGAAGCTGATGACGGAAATCGGCTGCGGTTCGAGCGGCGTGTGCGCGCAGCCGGCCAGGGCGGCGCCGGCGGCTGCGGCCAGGAAGCCGCGGCGTTGCAGGGAGGGCTGGTTCATGCGCGAGAGTGTGTTCGTGCCGCGGCGGGGGCGGCAAGCGGCCGCACGCAAGACAGTTTTCCGGCGCGCGAAAAGCTGCGTCAGCGCCGGTGTCCGGCCTCCGGGAAAACCCGCGCGTACAGGACCGTATCGATCAGCATGCCGTCCTTCGTCGCCGCGCAGCGCAGCACCCCTTCGCGCAGGAAGCCGGCCTTCTCCAGCACCCGCATGGATGCGGGGTTCCAGGCGAAGACCTGGGCCTCCAGGCGCGCGAACAGGCGTTCCCGGCCGATGCGCCCGGCCAGCGCCGTGGCCGCGGCGCTGGCGATGCCGCGGCCCCACACGGCCTCGCCCAGCCAGTAACCGAACAGCGCGGTCGCCACGTGGATGCCCTCGCCGGCGATGGCACCGATGCCGCCCACGGCCGCCCCTTGCCACTCGATCGCGAGCTGGATGCTCGCGCCCGGGCGGGCCGCGATCTCCAGCCACACGTCCGCGTCCTCCTGCGTGTACGGATGCGGGAAGGCGTGCGTCATGTTGCGCCACACCTTGCGGTTGTCGGCGTGGCGCACCAGCTGCGGCTTGTCGGTCGCGCGCCAGGGTCGCAGGAAGCAGCCGGCCAGCGGCGTGGGCAGGTACACGCTCATGCAGCCATGCTAGCGGTCCTCACTCCAGCTTGCGGTCCTCCTGCTTGGCCTGCTCCATGGCTTCGGGCTCCAGTTCCTCGGCGGCGCGGTTCAGGCGGATGAACACGCCCCAGCCGGCGAGCAGGGCGCCGGACGAGAGCACCAGCAGCGATGCGGGCAGCAGCTGCGCCATGTCCTCGTGCAAGGCCTTGATCGTGGCCACCAGCCCTTCGATCACCAGCGCCACCACCAGCACGACGAGAAAGCGCGAGAGGAAGCGCCGCACCCGCGTCGGGGCGCTCACGTGCACCTCGCGGATCACTTCTTCCTCGGCGATCGTCTGCGCGATCTGCAGGGCGACCACTGCGGCGGCCAGCAGGCCGATGGCGTCGATCACCTCCTGCGCCGCGCCCATGTCGAGGCCGGCGGCGACGGCTTCCCAGGCGACCCGACCCGCCGCCGCCATGAGCACCAGGGCGGCAATCGCGAACAGCGCCGCCATCAGGCCCTGCACGACGGCAAAGGCCATCAGGACGATCTTCATCGCAGGCTCAGTCGCCGACCCCGTGCACCCTGTCGGAGTTGCTGCTGCTGCGGCTGCCCTTGAGGTGCATCTCGACGTCCGCGGCCTGGTCGCCCACGGCCTGCACGGCTTCGCGCAGCTGCTCCGGCGTGGCATCGAGCTGCCTGGCCCAGCGCTCCAGGGCCTGCGGGTCCTGCAGGTCGATGCGGTCCGGCTCGGTGCCCGGCGGGTTCGGCATGGCGGTTCTCCCTTGGTGAAGGGCACCATGCTGGCGCAGCCGCGCGCGCGGACTTGTAGGCCGCCGCCGCAGACGCGCACCGCCGGGCTGGGTCCGCGCCACTTATGATCCGCCCATGCCGGCATATGCATTCGAGGCCCTGGACGCGGAGGGGGGAACCCAGAAAGGCGTCATCGAGGCCGACACCGCCAAGGCGGCGCGCGGCCTGCTGCGCAACCGCTCGCTGGTCCCGCTGGAGGTCCGGCCCGTCGCCGCGACGGAAACCACGGGCGGGCTGGCGCAGAAGGCGCTGTTCCGACGCGCGATCTTCAGCAACACAGGGCTGGCGATCTGGACGCGCCAGCTCGCGGGCCTGGTCGCGTCCGGCCTGACGCTGGAACGCGCCCTGACGGCACTGGCCGAAGAGGCCGACAACGATCAACAGCACCACCTGGTCGCCACCTTGCGCGCCGAGGTCAATGCAGGCTCCTCGTTCGCCAAGGCGCTGGCGCGCTTCCCGCGCGAGTTCGCCGAGATCTACGTCGCGGTCGTGGGCGCCGGCGAGCAGAGCGGCCACCTGGGGGCCGTGCTGGAGCGCCTCGCCGACGACCTGGAGGAGCGCCAGGCGCTCAACGCCAAGCTGCTGGCGGCGACGCTCTATCCCGCCATCGTCACCGTGGCCGCGATCGCGATCGTGCTGCTGCTCATGACCTACGTCGTGCCGCAGGTGGCCAACGTGTTCGCCGGCAGCAAGCACGCGCTGCCCGTGCTGACCGTCGTGATGCTCGCCTTGAGTGCGTTCGTGCGCAGCTGGGGGCTGCTGATGCTGGTGGCCGTGGGCGCCGCCTTCGCGGCGCTGCGCATCTCGCTGCGCAACGACGCCTTTCGCCAGCGCTTCGACGCGGGCTGGCTCAACCTGCCCCTGGTCGGCCGGCTCTCGCGCGGCTACAACGCGGCCCGCTTCGCCGGCACGCTGGCCATGCTCGCAGGTGCGGGCGTGCCCATCCTCAAGGCCTTGCAGGCCGCGGCCGAGACGCTGGGCAACCGGGCCATGCGCGCGGACGCGCTCGACGCGCTGGTGCTGGTGCGCGAAGGCGCGCCGCTGGCCACCGCGCTGGCGCAGAAGAAGCGCTTTCCCGGGCTGCTGGGCATGTTCGCCCGCCTGGGCGAGCAGACCGGGCAGCTGCCGGTGATGCTGCAGCGGGCGGCGAACCAGCTGTCCGCCGAAGTCCAGCGCCGCGCACTGCAACTGGCGACCCTGCTGGAGCCTCTGCTGATCGTGGGCATGGGCCTGGTCGTGATGCTGATCGTGCTGGCGGTGCTGCTGCCTATCATCCAGCTCAACCAGTGGGTACGATAGGCCATGGCTGCGATGTCCCTGGACGACAAGCTGGTGGTCGCGATCTCCTCGCGGGCGCTGTTCGACTTCGAGGAGGAGAACCGCGTCTTCGAAAGCGGCGACGCGGACGGCTACATGCGGCTGCAGCTGCAGCGGCTGGACGTGCCCGCCGCGCCCGGCATCGCCTTCTCGCTGGTGCGCAAGCTGCTCGCCTTCAACGACGCCGGCGCGCAACGGGTGGAAGTGGTCGTGCTCTCGCGCAACGATCCGGTCTCGGGCATGCGCGTGTTCCGCTCGGCCCAGGCCAACGACATCCAGCTGCAGCGCGGCGTGTTCACGCAAGGCCGTTCGCCCTTCGGCTACCTGCGGCCGCTGAAGGCGACGCTGTTCCTGTCGGCCAACGAGGATGACGTGCGCGGCGCCCTTGCCGCGGGCTTTCCGGCCGCGCGCGTGCTCACCGAGTCGGTGCTGGCCCACGACAGCTACCCGAACGAAGTGCGCATCGCCTTCGACGGCGACGCGGTGCTGTTCTCCGACGAGGCGGAACAGGTGTTCCAGGCGCGCGGCCTGCAGGCTTTCCAGGAGCACGAGCTGACCAAGGCGGCGCAGCCGCTGCCCGATGGCCCGTTCAAGCCGCTGCTGACCGCCTTGCACCGCCTGCAGAACGCCGGCAATGCCAGGATGCGCATCCGCACCGCGCTGGTCACGGCCCGCAGCGCCCCGGCGCACGAGCGCGCGATCCGCACGCTGATGGACTGGAAGATCCACGTCGACGAGGCCATGTTCCTGGGCGGGCTGCCCAAGGGCGAGTTCCTGCGCGAGTTCGAGCCGGATTTCTTCTTCGACGACCAGACCCGGCATGTGGCGCATGCGGCGCTGCACGTGCCGTCGGGGCATGTGGCGGCCGGGATCGCGAATGTGCTGAA
The DNA here is from genome assembly GCF_057784995.1 of Ramlibacter sp. G4-7. Taxonomy (NCBI): domain Bacteria; kingdom Pseudomonadati; phylum Pseudomonadota; class Betaproteobacteria; order Burkholderiales; family Comamonadaceae; genus Ramlibacter; species Ramlibacter sp. G4-7. The sequence continues at coordinate 16,394 of NZ_JBYNTT010000027.1, read as the reverse complement.
TTGAGGGGAGGCGGTGGGGTTCGCGGTCGCGCACCGTCCGCGACCGCGCCGCGCCACCGTGCAACTTCGCAGCACGGCCCGCCCTCGCTTACCCCTGCGGTCCCCGCGCCTCCCGCCGCGCGATCCAGATCGTCGACCCGCAGATCACCACGCCGCCGATCAAGGTGGACTGGCTGGGCGCATCCGCGAACACCAGCCAGCCGATCGTCGTCGCCCATACCAGGTCCAGGAACTTCACGGACTGCGTCGCGGAGATGTCGGCCGCGGCGTAGGAACTGGTCAGGCAGTAGTGGCCGGCGCTTCCCAGCAGGCCGCACAGGAGGAACAACGCCCACTGCGCCGCGCTGGGCCACTGCCAGTGCAGCAAGGCCAGCGGCAGCGAGAACAGCGTGACGGAAATGGCCTGCCACACCACGATCACCTCGGTGCGCTCGTAGCGCGTGAGGGCCTTGGTCATGAGGAAGGAAGCGGCGAACACCGGCGCCGAGGCCAGCATCACCAGGTTGTACAGGCCGCCGCTGCCGGTGAGCTTGGGCGCGACCACGATCAGCACGCCGGCGAATCCCAGCCCCGCCGCCACCCAGCGCTCCCAGCGCATCGGCTCCTTGAACACCAGCACCGCGCCCAGCATGATGAAGATCGGGCCGGTGAAGCCGATCGCCGTGGTGTCGGCGATGCTGATGTGCGGGATGGCCGTGAACCAGATGCACAGCCCGATCGTGTGGACGGCGCCGCGGGTGAACTGGCCCAGCGTGTTGTGCGGCTTGTACGCCGCCACACCGCTGCGCAGCACCAGCGGCAGCATCACGAAGAACCCCATCAGGTAGCGCAGGAACTGGGTCTGGAAGGGATCGAGCGCGATCGACAGGCCGCGCATGACGGTGTTGAGCAGCACGAACAACAGCCCGGAAGCCGCCGACCAGAGCAGCGCGCGCGGCGTCGCGGCGAGGCGCCCGGCGCGCCAGTGCGCCACGGCTGCATGCCGCACGAACCGGTGCCGTTTGCCGCGGGCGGCGGGCTGTGCGCTTCTCCCCATGGCGCCGACTATAGGGCGGCAGGCTGACGCCCCGGTGACTGGGCCGCCAGCAAGGACGTCCGTCCTCTCCTAAGATGTGCGGGTCTTCAGGGCGGGGTGCAATTCCCCACCGGCGGTAGGCGGCGCAAGCCGCGAGCCCGCGAGCGCCCCGCACCCGTGCGGGGGTCAGCAGACCCGGTCGAATGCCGGGGCCGACGGTCACAGTCCGGATGGAAGAAGATGCGCGCCGCCGCAGGGTGGCGCGTTGCTGCGCGAGCCTGCCCGCGAGGGACGGCCCGTGCGTTCTTGCCGCCTTGGAGCGCCTTTGTCCACCAACAGGAGCGTTTCATGACCACCGCCACCCTCTCTCCCAGCGCGATCGCGCTCAGCCCCGTGCCCGATGTGCTCGCGCGCATCGCCGCCGGCGAACCCGTGCTCGTGCTCGACGACGCCGACCGCGAGAACGAGGCCGACCTCATCGTCGCCGCCGACCGCATCTCCCCGGCCACCATGGCCATGCTGATCCGCGAGGGCAGCGGCATCGTGTGCCTGTGCATCCGCCCGGAGCACGCCAGCGCGCTGAAGCTGCGCCCGATGGTGGAGGTGAACCGCTCGCGCTACGCGACCGCCTTCACGCAATCGATCGAGGCGGCGTTCGGCATCAGCACGGGCGTCTCCGCCGCCGACCGCGTGCAGACCATCCAGTGCGCGCTGCGCAGCACGCTCGAACGCAGCGAGATCGTCAGCCCGGGTCACGTCTTTCCGCTGGTGGCGAAGGCCGGGGGCGTGCTGGAACGCCAGGGCCATACGGAGGCGGCCGTGGACCTGGCGGAGCTGGCCGGCTGCCAGCCGGCGGGGGTGCTGTGCGAGCTGATGAATCCCGACGGGACCATGGCGCGCGGCGACGAAGTCGCAAGGTTCGCGCGTGACAACGGTCTGCTGTGCACCACGGTGGAGGCGATTCGCAAGTACCGCGCAGGGGTTTGACGCGGGCCGGTGGGGTTCGCCGCTTCGCTGGCTCACCACCACCCTGCAAGACACCACGCGACGCGTGAACACGCCGCCGCCCCGCGCAAACCACGCGCGGGTGGCGCGGCGACCAGCCGCGGACGGTGACCCCACCGCCGCGACGCGCTAGCCCTTCGTCTTCACCACGATCCGCCCCCGCACCTGCCCCGCCATCAGCTTCTGGGCCGCCTCCACCGCCTGCCCCAGCCCGACTTCCGTCGTCATCCTCTCCAGCAGCTTCGGGTCGAGGTCGCGCGCCAGCCGATGCCACGCCTGTTCGCGCAGGTGCATGGGCGCCATCACGCTGTCGACGCCGAGCAGCGCGACCGCGCGCAGGATGAAAGGCGCGACCGTCGCGGGCAGGTCCATGCCTTGCGCCAGGCCGCAGGCCGCGACGGCGCCGCCGTAGCGCACCTGCGCGCAGGCGTTGGCGAGCGTGTGGCTGCCCACCGCATCGACCACGCCCGCCCAGCGCTCCTTCTGCAGCGGCTTGCCGGGTGCGGAGAGCTCCTCGCGGGGGATGACGGCCGACGCGCCGAGCGCCTTCAGGTAGTCCGCCTCGGCGGCCTTGCCGGTGGCCGCGACGACCCGGTGCCCCATCTGCGCGAGCACCGCCACCGCCACCGAACCGACGCCGCCGGTGGCGCCCGTGACCAGCACCTCGCCGTCCCCGGGGCGCAGCCCGTGCCGCTCCAGCGCCATCACGCACAGCATCGCGGTGTAGCCCGCGGTGCCGATCGCCATCGCCTGCCGTGCGTCCAGCGCCGCGGGCCGGCGCACCAGCCACTGCGACTTCAGGCGCGCCTTGGCCGCGAGGCAGCCCTTGTGCGTCTCGCCCACGCCGAAGCCATTGAGCACGAAGGGATCGCCGGCCTTCCAGCCCGGCGCGCTGCTTTCCAGCACCGCGCCCGAGCCATCGATCCCGGCCACCATCGGCCAGCTGCGCACCACCGGCGACTTGTTGGTGATGGCCAGCGCGTCCTTGTAGTTGATCGTCGAATAGTCGACGGCCACCGTGACGTCGCCCTCGGGCAGGAAGCCGTCGTCGACGGAGCGCACTTCCGCGCGGAACGCGGGTTCCTTCTCGAGCACCAGTGCCTGGAACATGGGGTTCTCCTCTCTACGTAGTGGTCTGCTGGCGCAGGACCTTGACCAGCTGGCTGCTGGTGTTGCGCAGGCGTTGCGCCAGCAGCTGCGTCAGCTTCACGAGCAGCTTGGCGCCGATCTCCGGCCGCGACTTGATCAGGCGCGCGACCGAGGCACGATCCAGCACCGCGGCCTCGACTTCGCTCAGCGCCCAGCAGCTCGCATAGCGCGGCTCGCCGTCGAACATGGACATCTCGCCCAGCACGGCACCGGGGCGGAGCACGGCCAGGCGCGTGTTGTCGCCGCGCACTTCCCGTTCCGCGTCCAGGCCGATGCGCTTGCCCACGTCCACGGTGCCGCGCAGCAGCAGCATCATCCAGTCGTCGACGTCGCCCTCGGTGATCAGCATCTGGCCGGGCTTGGCCTTGACGTGCAGCATGAGGGCGCCCAGCACGTCGGCTTCGTCCGGCTTGAAGTCCTCCAGCAGCGCGCTGTGTTCCAGCAGCCCCGGCCACTTGGACAGCCGCTCGCAGCAGCCCGTCACCTCCAGCCCCGCGGTGCGCATCTGCTCCTCGATGGTGCCCATGGCCGTCGTGCCTCAGGGTTGCTGCAGCCAGCGCGCGATGTCCAGCGCCGCCGCATCGACGGCGGCTGTGAGCGCGCGCACGCCGCCGGGCGCGTCCGCGCTCGGCGCCGGGCGGTCCAGGGCGAAGCCGCGCTGGGCCACCAGGCGCTCGCCGCCCCCGCGCGACTCCAGCAGCGTGCAGCGCAGCCGCAGCATGCCCCGGCTGGCGGCGGGCGAGTCGAACATCTGGCTGAACTCCTCCAGCTCGACGCGCAGCACCGGCGGACGCTCGGCGCCCCGGCGCACCAGCGCCGCCGCCGAGGCGTTGTCCAGCACGGCCCGTTCGCGCCCGAGCACCTCGCGCAGGCGCTGGCGCAGCAGCTGCGGCGGCGGCGCACTCCAGCGCGCCAGCGCATAAGGGCGCAGCTGGAACGGGTCTTCGTAACCAAGCCGGTACAGCAGCGCGGGCGTCTCCAGGATGCCTTCGGCCTCCACCTCCGGCAGCACGAGCGCCGCGCGCGACAAGGTCGCCGGGGTTTCCGCCGCCGGCACCGGGCCGAAGTCGTACATGGTCTGCCGGCCCTTGGGCTTTTCCGGCAAGGCGCTGCAGCCCGCGAGCGCGGCGGCGCCGATCGCCACGAAGGTCCGCCGCTTCATGGCCGCCCTCCGCTGCGGAAGCCCGGCTCGCCCGGGCCGGGCTGCGCCGGCCCATCGCCGTAGATCAGCATCTGGGGGTTCTCGGTGAGGTCGTTGATCGAGCGGTTCAGGGTGCGCACGGTGCGCGTGGTTTCGTCGGCCACGCGGTTCAGGCGCGGCAGGGTGCCGGCGCTGAAGGTTTCCATGGTCTGCGCCAGCGCGTCCGTCCCGTCGGTCACGCGCTGGATGGCGCCGCCCGGCGCATTCAGGCGTTGCGCGGTCTGCCGGAATTCCGCGGCGGTGCCGCCGATCTCGTCAACCGCGCGCTGGGCGCCGCGCAAGGTGACCGTGAACTGGGCGAGCGCGGGGTCCAGCCGCTGGGTCACGGTCTTGTCCACGTTGGCCACCAGCTTCTGCGTTCCGGTCGCGGCGCGGCTGATGTCCTCCAGCGCCGTCGCGATGCGCTTCTGGTTCGGGTCGCTCAGCAGGTTGTTCACGCGCTGCGTCACCTCCTCCACGCGCTCGAGGATCGCCTCGCCCTTTTCCTCCAGCCGCGACAGCAGGCCGGGGTGCAGCGGGATGCGCGGCGGCACTTCGTCGTTGGGCGCCAGCCTGGGCGCGGGCTTGCCGTTGTCGGCGAGCTGGACGAAGGCCAGACCCGTCACGCCCTGGTAGCTGAGGGTGGCGAAGGTGTCGGTGGTCAGCGGCGTGTCGCGGTCGACCTCCATGCGCACCAGCACGGCGCCCGTGGCCTTGGGGTCGAAGCCGATGCGCGTGACCTTGCCGACGTCGACGCCGCGAAAGCGCACCGGCGCCTGCTCCTGCAGGCCGGTGACCGTCTCCTTGGTGGAGATCTCGTAGACGTCGCGCACGCCGGTCTCGCGCGTGAGCCAGGCAGCCAGTCCCAGCACCAGCGCGCTGAGCAGCGCGACGAAGATGCCGGCGGCCAGGGCATGGGCCTTGTTTTCCATGGTGTGTTTCTACCTCGTCTTCAGATCGCGAAGGGGAATTCGCGCAGCAGTTCCATCGCCCGCTGGCCCCGCTCGCCGAGGAAGAACTCCTCGATGAAGGGATGCCGGAAGGCGACCACCTCGCGCGGCGGGGCCGCGACGATCACGCGCTGCTCGGCAATCACGGCGATGCGCGTCGACAGCTCGAACAAGGTGTCGAGGTCGTGGGTGACCATCACCACCGTGAGCGCCAGGTCGCGGTGCAGCGAGCGCAGCAGGCGCACGAAGCCGTCCGAGCTGTCGGGGTCCAGCCCCGCCGTGGGCTCGTCCAGCAGCAGCAGCGGCGGGTCCATGATCAAGGCCCGCGCCAGCGCCGCGCGCTTGATCATCCCGCCGGACAGTTCGGACGGCATCTTCGCCGCGTCGCCCGGCTTGAGGCCCACCATCTGCAGCTTCACCATCGCCGCTTCCTCGATCAGGCGGGCCGGCAGGGTCTTGAGCTCGCGCAGGGGAAAGGCGACGTTCTCCAGCACGGTGAACGCGGAGAACAGCGCCCCGTGCTGGAATAGCATGCCCACCCGGCTGGAAGCTCCGTGGCGGGACAGCGCCTCCGCCGGTTGGCCCATGATGCGCACCTCGCCGCCGGCGGGCCGCTCCAGGCCCAGGATCTGCCGCAGCAGCACGGTCTTGCCGGACCCCGAGCCCCCGACGATGGACAGCACCTCGCCGCGTTCGACGGTGAGGCTCAGGTCCTTGTGCACGACCAGCTTGCGGTCCGGCAGGTTGAAGACGGAGGACAGGTGGCGGATCTCGACCACGGGTCCGTCGGGCGGAAGGGTGGACAGGGTGTGGTTGGCCATCAGATGCCGACGCTGCTGAACAGGATCGCGAACAGCGCGTCCACCAGGATCACCATGGTGATCGCCGTCACGACCGAGGCCGTGGTGCCTTCGCCCAGGCTCGCGGTGTTGGGCTGCACCCGCAGGCCGAAGTGGCAGCCGATGAGGGCGATGAGGATGCCGAACACCACCGACTTGCTCATGCCCAGCACCAGGTTGGGCAGGCTCACCGCCGCCGGCAGTGCCTTGAGGAAGAAGATGAAGCTGATGCCCAGCGACAGCTGGGAGGCGATCATGCCGCCGATCAGGCCGGCCACCGTGGTCCAGCCGGCGATGAGGGGCATCGCGATCGACAAGGCCATCGCGCGCGGCATGACCAGCCGATAGGTGTGCGAGATCCCCATCACGCGCATCGCGTCCAGTTCGTCCGTCACGCGCATGACGCCGATCTGCGCCGTGATCGCCGAGCCGGACCGGCCCGCGATCAGGATGGCTGCCAGCATGGGACCGAGCTCGCGGATCAGGGCGATGCCCAGGATGTCGACGATGTACGCATCGGCGCCGAACTGCTTGAGCTGCTGGGCGGTCAGGTACGACAGGACCACCCCGATCAGCCCGCCCACCAGCGCCGTGATCGGCAGGGACGTCGCCCCGATGTGGTACAGGTGGCCGGAGAAGTCCCGCCAGGGCGCGCGGTGCGGGGCGCGCGCCAGCTCGCGCAGGTCCAGCGTCAGCTGGCCGATCAGGCGGATGAAGTCCTTGGCGTGGCCCAGCGCGCGCAGCGTGCCCGCGCCGAAGGCCAGGTACCACTCCCACAGGCCCCGGCGCGCCGGCCGCTCCGGCCGGCAGGTGAATTCGGCGACCCGCTCCAGGATGGTCCGTTGCGAAGGCAGGAGCTCCAGCTGCTCGGGCCAGCGCTGCCCCCAGTGGTCCCAGAGCATCTGGGCGCCGACGTGGTCCAGCTGCGCCGCCTGGCGCAGGTCCCAGCCCTGCCCGGCCGCCGGGCGCGGGAGGGTGCGCCGCAACTCGCGGAACAGGCGCCCGTTGGCGAACTGCGCGGCGGTCCACTCGCCCAGCAGGCGGATGGCCCGCCCCTGGGGCGCAGGCGCATGTTCGAAGCGGGGCGTGGCATCGGTCATGGCTGACAGGGGCGCATCGTAACGGCAGAGCCACGTCCTGTCGTGTAGGAGAACGGGCCGCCGCGGCCCGAAGGTATAACGGCTGCGGAAGGAGACCGGCGATGACGCTGAACACGGACCGCACGATCCGCATCGGGGGCGCCTCGGGCTTCTGGGGCGACAGCAGCGTGGGCGCGCCGCAGCTGGTGGCCGCGGGCGTCGACTACCTCGTGTTCGACTACCTGGCCGAACTGACCATGTCCCTGCTGGCCGCGGCGCGCGGCAAGGACGCGGCCCTGGGCTACGCGACGGACTTCGTGCAGGTGACCATGAAGGCCATCCTGCGGGACGTCGTCGCCAGGGGCACGCGGGTCGTGAGCAATGCGGGCGGCGTGAACCCGCAGGCCTGCGCCGCGGCGCTGCAGGCCCTCGCCGCCGAACAAGGCGTGGCCCTGAAGGTCGCGGTGGTGACCGGCGACGACGTGCTGCCGCTCGTGCCGCAGCTGCGCGAGCTGGGGGTGCGCGAGTTGCAGAGCGGGGCGTCCTTGCCGGAGCGCCTGCTCACCGCCAATGCCTACCTGGGCGCGCTGCCGATCCGCGACGCGCTGGCGGCGGGCGCGCAGGTGGTGGTCACCGGCCGCTGCGTGGACAGTGCCGTGACGCTGGGCGCCTTGATGCATGCGTACGGCTGGCGCGAAGACGACTGGGACCGGCTGGCGCAAGGCAGCCTCGCCGGCCACGTGATCGAGTGCGGCTGCCAGGCCACGGGCGGCCTGCACACGGACTGGGAACAGGTGCCGGACTGGGCGCACATCGGCTACCCGATCGTGGAGTGCCACGGCGACGGCAGCTTCGTGGTGACCAAGCCGAACGGGACCGGCGGCCTGGTGAACACCGCGGTCGTCGCGGAACAGATGCTGTACGAGATCGGCGATCCCCGCCGCTACCTGCTGCCGGACGTGAGCTGCGATTTCACGGGGGTGCGCCTGGAGCATCTGGGCGAGCAGCGCGTGCGCGTCACCGGCGCGCGCGGCCTGCCGCCGGGGCCGCAGTACAAGGTCTCGGCCACCTTCATGGACGGCTGGCGCTGCACGGGACAGCTCACCATCGTGGGCTTCGACGCGGCGCGCAAGGCGCAGCGCACGGGCGAGGCCATCCTGGCGCGCACGCGCGACCTCTTCGTGCAGCGGCGCTGGCTGCCCTACACCCGCACGCGCATCGAGGTGCTCGGCGCGGAGCTGGCCAACTACGGGCCGCACGCGCGCACGCAGGACGTGCGCGAGGCCGTGCTGCAGGTGGCCGTGATGCATCCGCAGAAGGAGGCGCTGGAACTGTTCGCGCGCGAGATCGCCCCGGCGGGCACGAGCTGGTCGCCCGGCACCACGGGTGCCGGCGGACGGCCCAGCCCGTCGCCGGCGATTTGCCAGTTCGCCTTCCTGGTGGACAAGGGCCTGCTGAAGCCGCAGCTGCACATGGGCGGCGAGACGCAGGCCGTGCGCGTGCCCACCGGCCAGTCGCCGGTGCCGCCGCCGGAGCCGGTGCCGGCCGTGGACGCGGTGCTGCCCCGCGCCGACTGGCCGCAGGTGCCGCTGTTGCAGCTTGCGTGGGCGCGCAGCGGCGACAAGGGCAACCACTCCAACATCGGCGTCATCGCCCGGCGGCCCGAGTGGCTGCCCTGGCTGCGCGGGCAGCTCACGCCGGAGCATGTGAAGGCGTGGCTGGGCCACCTCGTCGCAGGCGAAGTGCTGCGCTACGACGTGCCCGGCATCCACGCCATGAACTTTCTGTGTACCGACGCGCTCGACGGCGGCGGCATGGCGTCGCTGCGCAACGACCCGCTCGGCAAGGGCATGGCGCAGATCCTCCTGGCCATGCCCGTCGCGGTGCCGCCGGGCTGGCGGTAGACTGACCCTCTCTCCGAAGGACCCACCCATGAACGCTCCCGACAAGAACCGTCCGGCCGCGACGCAGGCCTCCATCGAACACTGGATCGGCGGCCGCCTCGTGCCCGGCCAGAGCGGCCGGCGCAGCGACGTGTTCAATCCCGCCACCGGGCAGGTCACGGGCCGCGTCGCGCTCGCCAATGCCGCGGAAGTCGCGCAGGCCGTCGCCTCCGCGCAGGCCGCCTTCCCGGCCTGGGCGGACACGCCGCCGATCCGGCGGGCGCGCGTGATGTTCAAGTTCCTGGAACTGCTGAACAGGCATCGCGACGAACTGGCTCGGATGATCACCGCCGAACACGGCAAGGTCTTCACCGACGCGCAGGGCGAGGTCACGCGCGGCATCGACATCGTGGAGTTCGCCTGCGGCATCCCGCAGCTGCTCAAGGGCGACTACACGGACCAGGTTTCCACCGGCATCGACAACTGGACGATGCGCCAGCCCCTGGGCGTGGTGGCGGGGATCACGCCTTTCAACTTCCCGGTGATGGTGCCGATGTGGATGTACCCGGTGGCGATCGCCGCGGGCAACTGCTTCATCCTCAAGCCCAGCCCGCTGGACCCGACCCCGGCGATCCGCATGGCCGAACTGCTCAAGGAAGCGGGCCTGCCCGATGGCGTGTTCAGCGTCGTCCAGGGCGACAAGGACGCCGTCGACGCGCTGCTGGAGCACCCGGACGTGAAGGCGGTCTCCTTCGTGGGCTCCACCGCGATCGCGCAGAAGATCTACGAGACCGGCGCCAGGCACGGCAAGCGCGTGCAGGCCCTGGGCGGTGCCAAGAACCACATGGTGGTGATGCCCGACGCGGACATGGACCAGGCGGTGGACGCGCTGATCGGCTCGGCCTTCGGCTCCGCCGGCGAGCGCTGCATGGCGATCTCCGTCGGCATCCTGGTGGGCGATGCCGCGGACCAGATCATGGGCAAGCTGGCGGAGCGGACCAAGACGCTCAAGGTGAAGAACGGCACGGAGCCGGACGCGGAGATGGGGCCCATCGTGACCAACGTGGCGCACCAGCGCATCACCGGCTACATCGCCCAGGGCGAGACGGAAGGCGCGAAGCTGGTCGTCGACGGCCGCAAGTTCCAGGGCGCGATGGCCGGCGCCGGCTGCGACGCCGGCTTCTGGATCGGCGGCACGCTGTTCGACGACGTGAAGCCGGACATGAAGATCTACCGGGAAGAGATCTTCGGACCCGTGCTCGGATGCGTGCGCGCCAGGGACCTGAAGGAAGCCGTGGACCTGATCAACGCCCACGAGTACGGCAACGGCGTATCGCTGTTCACCCGCGACGGCGGCACGGCCCGCGAGTTCTCTCGCCGCGTGCAGGTGGGCATGGTGGGCGTCAACGTGCCCATCCCGGTGCCGATGGCATGGCACGGCTTCGGCGGCTGGAAGAAGAGCCTGTTCGGCGACATGCACGCCTACGGCGAGGAAGGCGTGCGCTTCTACACCAAGCAGAAGTCGATCATGCAACGCTGGCCCGATTCGATCGGCAAGGGCGCGGAGTTCGTGATGCCGACGGCGCAGTAGCCAAGACATTCACCGCCGGGGCGCGGGGGAGACGACGACAATTGAGCGACACGGCGTTCGACTACATCATCATCGGCGGCGGTACGGCGGGGTGCCTGCTGGCGAACCGGCTTTCGGCGGATCCGCGCAGGCGCGTGCTGCTGGTCGAGGCGGGGCGCAAGGACGACTACCACTGGATCCACATTCCGGTCGGCTATCTCTATTGCATCGGCAACGCGCGCACCGACTGGCTGTACTACACCGAGGAAGACTCGGGCCTGAACGGCCGCAAGCTGCGCTATCCGCGCGGCAAGACCCTGGGCGGCTGTTCCAGCATCAACGGCATGATCTACATGCGCGGGCAGAAGCGCGACTACGACGGCTGGGCGCGCCATGTGGGCGACGAGAGCTGGAGCTGGGACAACTGCCTGCCGCACTTCAAGAAGCACGAGGACTTCTACAAGGGCGCGGACCCGTTGCACGGCGCCGGCGGCGAGTGGCGGGTGGAGCGCCAGCGCCTGCGCTGGGACATCCTGGACGCCTTCGCGCAGGCGGCGCAGCAGGCCGGCATCCCGCACAGCGAGGACTTCAACCGCGGCGACAACGAGGGCGTCGGCTACTTCCAGGTGAACCAGAAGAACGGCTGGCGCTGGAACACCGCCAAGGCCTTCCTGCGGCCGGCCTGCTACGGCCGTCCCAACTTCGAGATGTGGATCGGCGCGCACGTGACGCGCCTGCTGTTCGAGACGCTTCCCGACGGCACGAAGCGCTGCACCGGCGCCGAGGTCTGGAGCGGCCAGAAGCTGCTGAAGGCGCAGGCCGCGCGCGAGACCCTGCTGTGCGCGGGCAGCATCGGCTCGCCGCAGATCCTGCAGCTCTCCGGCATCGGGCCCGCGGCGCTGCTGCACCAGCACGGGATCGCGGTGGTGCACGACCTGCCCGGTGTCGGCTCCAACCTGCAGGACCACCTGCAGATCCGCGCCGTCTACAAGGTCGACGGCGTGACGACCCTGAACACGCTGGCCAACAGCTGGTGGGGCAAGGCGAAGATCGGCATGGAGTACGCGATCAAGCGCAGCGGCCCCATGAGCATGGCGCCTTCGCAGCTGGGCGCCTTCACGCGCAGCGCCCCCGACCAGCCTTACCCGAACATCGAGTACCACGTGCAGCCCCTGAGCCTGGACGCCTTCGGCGAGCCGCTGCACGGCTTCAACGCGTTCACGGCCAGCGTCTGCAACCTGAACCCCACCAGCCGCGGCTGGGTGCGCATCCGCAGCCCGCGCTTCGAGGACGCTCCGGCGATCACGATGAACTACCTGAGCACGCCGGAGGACCGCAGGGTCGCGGCGGATTCGCTGCGCGTCACGCGGCGCATCGCGGCACAGCCCGCGCTGGCCCGGTACAAGCCGCAGGAGTGGCGTCCCGGCCCGCAGTACCAGAGCGACGAGGAACTCGCGCGGCTGGCGGGCGACATCGCGACCACCATCTTCCACCCGGTGGGCACGACGGCCATGGGGCCGGACGGTGACCCGAACGCGGTGCTCGATGCGCGGCTGCGCGTGCGCGGGATCGCCGGCCTGCGCGTCGTCGACGCCGGGGCCATGCCCACCATCACCAGCGGCAACACGAACTCGCCGGTGCTGATGATGGCGGAGAAGGCCGCGGAGTGGATCGTGCGCGACGCGGCCTAGAAGCTGCGGCGCACGCTCAGCATCACGTCGTCGATCTCGATGCGCGGCTGGCGCACCGTGCCGACGGCGACGCCGGCGCGGCGCACGGTGTCGGTGTCGCTGGCCTTCTGCCGTGCGCGCGTCCAGGCGAGCGACCAGCTCCAGGGCGAACCGGCCGCGGACGCCTCGACCCCCAGCTGCAGCTCGTCGCGGTGGCCGCCATCGAGTTCCTGCGCGTCGAACACGCCGCGATAGTCCACGTCCACGCTGTGATGCACGCTGGTGCGCAGCTCGAACGAGGGGCGCAGGCGCCAGGAAGCCGCCTGAAAATCGCCGACCCAGCGGATGCCGGGCAGCACCAGCGTGGCGGTCTCGTCCAGGCCGCCCACCGTGGGCGTCGACGCGATCTGCCGGCGCTGCTGCAGCGTGCGCAGCACGATCCAGCCCTCGCCCCAGTTGGCAGGCGCGAACGGGCGCCAGGCCAGCGTGGCTTCCAGGTCGCGGTGGCGCGAGTCGGTGTTCAGCGGGACGCCGCCCTGGGTCCGCCCCTGGTAGTCGAGCTCGCCGCCGGCAGCAGCCAGCTCGCCGCGCAGCGCGCCGCCGCTGGACAGGTTCACCTGGCCGGCCAGCGACAGGCGCAGCATGGGCCCGGTTTCCTTCACGAGCTGCCGGCCGTCGTCGGCGCGCTCGACGAGCCGCCGGTGCATGGCGCCGGCCGACACGTCCCACGTGAAAACGGCGGCCTGCGCCGCCGCCTTGCCTGCGCTCCCCAGCACGGAAAGCGCCAGCGCAGTCGCGGCGACGCCGCGCTGCGCAGAGCTGGTCAAGCGCACGTCAGAGCAGGTCGCGCAGTTCGGCCGTCGTCGTGGTCGACGAGGACTCGTACGTGCCGTCGCCGTTGGCATCCACCTGCAGGGTGAAGTTGTTCGGCGAGCTGGTGGTCGTCAGCAGCAGGCCGGAGTTCACGCCGGTGATCCGGACGCTGCCGCGCGCAACGACCGACAGCTCGGTGACGATGGGCGTGGGCGTGCTGAGCTGGTAAACCACGTTCGCGCCGAGCCTCGGGTTGGTCGTGATCACGGAAGCGGCCGCGATGTTGATCGAGGTCTGCGTGCCGACCGTCTCCTGCACGATCCTGTAGTTCTTCAGGGTCGAGGTCCGCGGCACGCCGCTGCCGCTGACCGTGTTCGCGATCGAGGTGCCGGACAGGGTGCTGCGCGAGGCCGCCTGCGCGCTCTGCACCAGGTCGATGGTCATGTCACCGGTCGACGCATTGCTGATGCCGCCGCTCTGCACCCGCAGGTCGTTGAGCGTGAGCGTCATCGAGATCTGCTTGGGGAAGGTCTGCGAGTCCGGGTTGAAGCTGCCGGAGTTCACCTTCAGGCTCAGGATGCCCGACATCGTGGAGGCGACGTTGTCGACGGTTTCCACGCAGTTGGTGGCGGTGATCGTCAGCCGGTCGCCGGCCACGAGGGCGGAGCCGCCGGAGACTTCACCGGTGATGCTGATGGTGCCGCCGAGGCTGCAGGCGCCCGACTCGTTGACGGCCACACCCGTGGCCAGCGCGGTGCGTTGCGCAGCCTTGGAGGCCAGCACCATCGCCACGGAGGACAGCTTCACGGGAGCCGCGTCCCCGTTGCCGCCCGTGACCTGCACGCCGGTCACGAGGCTCGCGCCCGCGGAGCCGCTGCCGGAGTTGGTCGTCGCATCGAGGCCGTCGGCGGCCACCGGCTTGGAGTTGCCGGCGGAAATGACCAGCGTGGAAGCCACCGCGGTCGAACCGCTGGGGGCCGGGGCAGCGGCGCCGCCGCCGCCGCCGCCACCACCGCCGCAGGCGGCCAGCAGCATGGCGGGGATGACGAGCAGCGCGTGGCGCATGGAAATGTTCTGCATGAAGTTCTCCTCTCCCATCAGGGTTCCAGTCAACGCGCGCAGCTTACCGTCGAGGTTAAGGAATCCGCTTGTGCTTGCCCAAAGGAGTGACATACGCACATATAAAGCGTAGGTTCCGCACCACGATGCAGCAGAAAGGTTGCGTGCGAGGGCCACGAAGTGGGCAGGCGCGAGGCGGGAAAGTCCCGATGCACCGCGATCGTGCGCACTGCTAGAGTCCTTGCACTCGCGTCGCGCCCCCCAAGGCAAGACGGAACGAGGGACCGAGGAGACAAACCCCGCACAGAATTCGAAGACCAGCGCGGCACCGCAAAAGCGGGCCGAACCCCCTCCAAGGCGCCGCATTCGCGGCGCTTTTTCTTTGGGCGGCCGGGTCGCCGAAGGCCTGGTGCACCAACTGCGACAATCGACGCAATGGAGTTGTTGCTGGTGTCGCTGGCCTCGGTGCTGGCAGGGTTCGTCGATGCGATCGTGGGAGGCGGCGGCCTGATCCTGGTGCCCGCGCTGTTCGCGGTGTTCCCGACCACGCATCCGGCCACACTCTTCGGCACCAACAAGTCCGCGTCCATCTGGGGCACCGCCTTCGCCGCGCGCCAGTTCAGCCGGCGTGTCGACATGCACTGGCCGGCCCTGCTGCCGGCCGCGCTCGCGGGACTCGTCGGCGGATTCTTCGGCGCGTGGGCGGTGACCGTGCTGCCCTCCGGCTTCCTGCGCAAGCTGCTGCCCGTCGTGCTGCTGGGCGTGCTCCTGTACACGCTCGTGCGCAAGGACATGGGCCGCGACCATGCGCCGCGCCTGGCGGGCCGCACCCAGACGGCGGTGGCCTGCGCGATCGGGCTGCTGCTGGGCTTTTACGACGGCTTCTTCGGCCCCGGCACCGGCAGCTTCTTCGTGTTCCTGTTCGTGCGCCTGCTCGGGTACGACTTCCTCAACGCCTCGGCCGCCGCCAAGCTGCTCAACACGGCCACCAACTTTGCCGCGCTGCTGCTGTTCGCACTCAAAGGGCATGTGTGGTGGCAGTACGCGGTCGTGCTGGCCATCGCCAACGTCGCCGGCAGCCTGGTCGGCACCCACCTGGCCCTCAAGCACGGCGCATCCTTCGTGCGCATCGTGTTCATCCTGGTGGTGTCGGCGCTCATCTGCAAGACCGGCTACGACGCCTTCCTGCGCTGAGCGGACGCGCCGATAATCGCCGGCATGGACGACATCGTTCGCCAGGCCATGGCCAAGTGGCCCAACGTGCCCCACTGCTACGGGTGGCTCGCGCTCGACGAGCGCGGCAACTGGTACATGCGCGACGATCGCGTGCAGCTGGCCGGGCCCTTCCCCCAGGCGAAGGGCTCGCTGCTGCGGCACGACAAGCTCATCGCCTTCATCCACCGCAACTACGAGCGCGACGAGCAGGGTCAGTGGTTCTTCCAGAACGGGCCCCAGCGCGTGTACGTGGAGCTGCAGGCCACGCCGTGGATCTGGCGGCTGGCGGACGACGGCAGCGTCAGCAGCCACACCGGCGCGCCGGCGCAGCCGCGGGCGTGCCTGGTCGACGAGAGCGGCCGCGTCTATCTCGAGACGGACCTGGGCATCGGCCTCGTGCACACGCAGGACATGGTGCAGGCCTCCGATGCGATCGAGTCCGGACGCTGGCAGCCGCAGGAGGTGCACGCGCAAGACCTGCCGGGACGCTACGGCTTCGTGCGCAACCCCGCGCAAGGGCGGCCGATCACGCGCGCGGAAGCATGAAAAAAGCCGGCGCAAGGCCGGCTTTTTTTCTCGTGCGCGGTCCGCTTACTTGGCGGCGCTCACCATGTAGTCCACGGCGGCCTTGATGTCGGCGTCCGGCGCCGGGCTGCCGCCCTTGGGCGGCATGGCGCCCTTGCCCTTGAGGGCGGAGTTGTACAGCGCGGGCAGGCCTTGCGCGACGCGGGGCGCCCACGCGGCCTTGTCGCCGAGCTTGGGCGCGCCTGCCACGCCCGCGGTATGGCAGGCCATGCAGACGGTGTTGTAGACCTGCTGGCCGTTGCCGGCAGCGGCGGTCGGGGCCGCGGCAGCCGCAGGCGCGGCAGCGGGAGCCGGCGTGGCGGCGGCAACCGCGACCGGCGCGGCGGCAGGCGCAGCAGCGGCGGCGGGCGCGGCAGCAGCACCGGCAGCAGCACCGGCAGCA
>NZ_JBYNTT010000026.1:0-41690 GCF_057784995.1 Ramlibacter sp. G4-7 | reverse complement strand
TCTTATGGGTGTTCATCCGGTTTGGAAATCTTGGTTGACGGGGGGTTTGGCGATTCCCAGTCTCTCAAAACCTCTCCGGGTGAACACCCGCAATAACCTATTGAACCTTCACACCTAGCGCGCCCGTCCCGCGCAGTCGGGCGCCCGGAGCTTTCGAGAAAGCGGCGGTCCGCCGCGCAATCCATGAGGAGAGAGGGGTTCACATGAGCAAGGCCTTGCGCCTGTCCGAAAAATGGTTCCGCCGCGGCCTGTGGCTGGTGGCGGTGGTGTTCGCGGGTTTCCTGATCGGGCTCGGCGGCACCATCGTGGGCGACCTGCCCAAGGTGGAACAGCCGCTGCAGGTGGAGAACTTCCTGGACCGCCCCGCGGCCGAGCGCCTGAAGGCGGGCATCCAGCAGGCCGAGCGCACGGCGCGCGATGCACGCGACGCGCTCGACCAGGCGCGGCTGAAGCGGCGCGTGGCGGAGGCCGACACGCAGACCGGCCGGGAGAGTTTCCAGAACTGGATCGCGACGCGGCGCGCGACGCAGCTGTCGGAGCAGGATCCGGAGGTGATCGCCCGCACCCAGGCGCTCGATCGGCTGAAGCAGGCGGAGCGTGCCGCGCAGGCGGCCGAACAGCGGCAGGACCAGGTTCTGCTGGATGCGCGCCAGTCCGAATCGCGCGCCCGCCTGCAGCTGCAGGAGATGGAGCAGGAGGCGTACAGGAAGATGAACGTGGAGGCGCGCCGGGTGGAGCTGCGCGTGTTCCTGTACCGCCTCGCATTGACGCTGCCGCTGCTGGTCGTCGCGGGCTGGCTCCTGCGCACCAAGCGCCACAGCACCTGGTGGCCCTTCGTGTCGGGCTTCGTCTTCTTCGCCCTGTTCGCCTTCTTCGTCGAGCTGGTGCCTTACCTTCCGAGCTACGGCGGCTACGTGCGCTACATCGTCGGCATCGTGGTGACGGTGCTGGTGGGACGGCAGGCGATCGTCGCCCTGAACCGCTACCTCGAGCGGCAGAGGGCCGCCGAGCAATTGCCCGACGCGCAGCGGCGCGATGACCTGAGCTACGAAGAGGGGCTGGTGCGCCTGGGCAAGGGGGTGTGCCCCGGCTGCGAGCGGCCGGTGGACCTGAAGAACGAGAAGATCGACTTCTGCCCGCACTGCGGCATCGGGCTGTTCGCGCGCTGCCCGCAGTGCGCGACGCGCAAGAGCGCGTTCACCAAGTTCTGCCACTCGTGCGGGACGGGCGCAGGGGCGGGCGCGGGCAAGGGCGTGTTCACGCGGCTGGTGCCGGGGGCGGGTTGAGGCGCCGGCGAACCCCGCCGATGCGCCTCAAACCCCCCGCCGCCGGTCCTGCCTGAACGCCTGCGCAAACTCCGCGAACCGCCCCGCATCCAGCGCCTCCCGGATCTCCCGCATCACGTTCAGGTAGAAATGCAGGTTGTGGATGGTGGCCAGCATCGGGCCCAGCATCTCGCCGCAGCGGTCCAGGTGGTGCAGGTAGGCGCGCGAGAAGCCGCCCGTGACGCTGCCGTCCGGGTTGGTCGTGCCCCTGCAGGTGTAGCAGCTGCAGGTCTCGTCCAGCGGGCGCTCGTCGCTGCGGTGCCTGGCGTTGCGGATCTTCAGGTCGCCGAAGCGCGTGAACAGGTGGCCGTTGCGCGCATTGCGCGTCGGCATCACGCAGTCGAACATGTCCACGCCCTGCGCCACGCCTTCGACCAGGTCCTCCGGCGTGCCGACGCCCATCAGGTAGCGGGGCTTGTGCGCGGGCAGGCGGTGCGGCGTGTGCGCCATGATGCGCAGCATGTCCTCCTTGGGCTCGCCCACGCTGACGCCGCCGACGGCGTAGCCGGGGAAGTCCATCTCGACCAGCGCCTGCAGCGACTCCTCGCGCAGGTGTTCGAACATGCCGCCCTGCACGATGCCGAACAGGGCATTGCGGTTCTCCAGCCGCGCGAACTCCGCCTGGCAGCGCACCGCCCAGCGGCGCGAGAGCTCCATCGACAAGCGCGCCTGCGCCTCGGTCGTGAGCTGGCCCTTGGTCTCGTAGGGCGTGCACTCGTCGAACTGCATGACGATGTCGGAGTCCAGCGTGGTCTGGATCTGCATCGAGACCTCGGGCGTGAGGAAGAGGCGGTCGCCGTTGACGGGTGACGCGAACTTCACGCCCTCCTCGGCGATCTTGCGCATCTCGCCCAGGCTCCAGACCTGGAAGCCGCCCGAGTCCGTCAGGATCGGCTTGTTCCACTGCTCGAAGCGGTGCAGGCCGCCGAACTGCTGCAGCACGTCCAGGCCGGGCCGCATCCACAGGTGGAAGGTGTTGCCCAGGATGATCTGCGCGCCCATCTCCTCCAGCGAGCGCGGCATCACGCCCTTGACCGTGCCGTAGGTGCCCACGGGCATGAAGATGGGCGTCTGCACGACGCCATGGTTGAGGGTCAGGCGGCCGCGGCGGGCCAGGCCTTCGGTCTTCAGGAGTTCGAAGTTCAGCATTCGTGGGTGCGGGAGAGCAGCATCGCGTCGCCGTAGCTGAAGAAGCGGTAGCGCGCCTCGATCGCGTGGCGGTACAAGGCCATGACGTGCTCGTAGCCGGCGAAGGCGCTGACCAGCATCATGAGCGTGGACTTGGGGAGGTGGAAGTTGGTGAGCAGCACGTCCACCTCGCGGAAGCGGAAGCCGGGCGTGATGAAGATGTCGGTGTCGCCGCTGGCCTGGCCGCCGCGCGCCCAGGATTCCAGCGTGCGCACGGTGGTCGTGCCCACCGCGACGAGGCGGCCGCCGCGAGCGCGCAGCCGGGCGATCGCGTCCTGCGTCGCCTGCGGCACCTGGTACCACTCGCTGTGCATGCGGTGCCGCGCGATGTCCTCGGTCTTCACCGGCTGGAAAGTGCCCGCGCCCACGTGCAGGGTGACGCTGGCGCGCTCGACGCCGCGCGCTTCGAGCGCGGCGAGCACCCCTTCGTCGAAGTGCAGGGCCGCCGTCGGTGCCGCGACCGCGCCCGGGTTCTTGGCGAACACGGTCTGGTAACGCTGCGCGTCCTCCGCGCTGTCGGCGTGCGTGATGTAGGGCGGCAGCGGCACGTGGCCGTGGCGCTCCATCAGCGCGTAGGGGTCCGCGCTGAAAGCGAAACGAAACAGCGGCCCGTCCTCGTCGGGATAGCGACCGAGCAGGGTGGCGGTGAAGCCGCCGTCCATGCGCAGCGAGGTGCCCACGTGCGGCTTCTTGCTCACCTTCATGTGGGCGACGACCTCGGTGCCGGCGAGCACGCGCTCCACCAGCAGTTCCAGCTTGCCGCCGGTGGGCTTCTCGCCGAACAGGCGCGCCTTGACCACCTGCGTGTCGTTGAAGACCAGCAGGTCGCCGGGAGCGAGCAGCTCCGGCAGTTCGCGGAACACGCGGTCGACCGGCGCGGGCCCGCAGCCATCCAGCAGCCGCGAGCCGCTGCGTT
This sequence comes from Ramlibacter sp. G4-7, assembly GCF_057784995.1. NCBI lineage: Bacteria > Pseudomonadati > Pseudomonadota > Betaproteobacteria > Burkholderiales > Comamonadaceae > Ramlibacter > Ramlibacter sp. G4-7. The sequence continues at coordinate 38,261 of NZ_JBYNTT010000026.1, read as the reverse complement.
GCGCGGCGGGGTGCTGGGCGATCAGGTCGGGGGGGAGGGCGAAGTCGAAATCGCCCAGGGTGAAGTGGCGCATGCGCTTGAGGGCCGGACGGACCCGTTCCAAGGAGAAGGCAGAATTGTCCCATGGCCGAGACCCAGGCGTTGACGGAACCGCAGAAAGCCCTCGTGAAGATGGGCCTCGCGCGCGACATCGACCTGGCCTTGCACATCCCCCTGCGCTACGAGGACGAGACACGCATCGTGCAGCTGCGCGGCGCGCGCGAAGGCGACACCGTGCAGATCGAGGCCACGGTCACGGACAGCCAGGTGCAGTACCGGCCGCGGCGCCAGCTGGTGGTGACCGTGGACGACGGCAGCGACACCTGCGTGCTGCGCTTCTTCAGCTTCTATCCTTCGCAGCAGAAGGCGCTGGCGCCCGGTGCGCGGCTGCGCATCCGCGGGGAGCTCAAGGGCGGCTTCCTCGGCTGGCAGATGGTGCATCCCACCTACAAGGTGGCCGGCGGCGCGTTGCCCGCGGCGCTCACGCCGGTGTACTCCACCGTCGCCGGACTGCCGCAGCCTTATTTGCGCAAGGCGGTGGCGAGCGGCCTCGCGCGGGCCGACCTCGCCGAAAGCATCCCGCCCGACGCCCCGCCCGTGCCCGGCAACGCGACGCGCTGGAGCCTGCGCGAGGCCTTGCAGTTCCTGCACCACCCGACACCGGAGGTGGCGCTGGCGGCGCTGGAGGACCGCACGCATCCGGCCTGGCTGCGCCTGAAGGCGGAGGAACTGCTCGCGCAGCAACTCTCGCAGGTGCGCAGCCGCCGCGCGCACGACGCCTTGCGGGCACCGGCGCTGCAGCCGCGGCCGGGCGGCCTGCACGAGCAGCTGCTGGCCGCCCTGCCCTTCCAGCTCACGGGCGCGCAGCGCCGCGTGAGCGAAGAGATCGCGCGCAACATGGCGCAAGGCCGGCCCATGCACCGGCTGCTGCAAGGCGACGTGGGTTCCGGCAAGACCATCGTGGCGGCCCTCGCGGCCGCCATCGCGATCGATGCCGGCTGGCAGTGCGCGCTGATGGCGCCGACCGAGATCCTCGCGGAGCAGCACTTCCGCAAGTTGATCGGCTGGCTCGAGCCGCTGCTGGCGCCGCGCGGCCTGCGGGTCGCATGGCTCACGGGCAGCCAGCGCAAGAAGGAGCGCGGCGAGATGCTGGAGCTGGTGGGCAGCGGCGAGGCGGCGCTGGTGGTCGGCACCCACGCGGTGATCCAGGACCAGGTGCGGTTCAAGGCGCTGGCGCTGGCGATCATCGACGAACAGCACCGCTTCGGCGTGGAGCAGCGGCTGGCCCTGCGCGGGAAAATGAGGGAGGGTGGCGGGGAGCCGCACCTGCTGATGATGTCCGCCACCCCCATCCCGCGCACGCTGGCGATGAGCTACTACGCGGACCTGGACGTCTCCACCATCGACGAACTGCCGCCGGGGCGAACGCCCGTGGTCACCAAGCTGGTTTCCGACAGCCGCCGCGACGAGGTGATCGAACGCATCCGCGGCCAGCTCGCCGAGGGCCGGCAGGTGTACTGGGTCTGCCCGCTGATCGAGGAAAGCGAGACGCTGGACCTGACCAACGCGACGGCCACGCATGCGCAACTGAGCGAGGCGCTGCCCGGCGTGATGGTGGGGCTGCTGCACTCGCGCATGCCGGCACCGGAAAAGAAGGCGGTCATGGCCTTGTTCACCGGCGGCCAGATGGGGGTGCTGGTGTCCACCACCGTCATCGAAGTCGGCGTGGACGTGCCCAACGCCTCGCTGATGGTGATCGAGCATGCGGAGCGCTTCGGGCTGTCGCAACTGCACCAGTTGCGCGGGCGGGTCGGCCGCGGCGCGGCGGCGTCGGCCTGCGTGCTGCTCTATTCCGCCGGCGACAGCGGCCGCGTCGGCGAGACCGCCAAGGCGCGCCTGAAGGCGATGGCGGAAACCAGCGACGGCTTCGAGATCGCCCGGCGCGACCTGGAGATCCGCGGGCCCGGGGAGTTCCTGGGCGCGCGCCAGTCGGGGGCGCCGCTGCTGCGTTTCGCCGACCTCACGACCGATGCCGCCTTGCTGGAATGGGCCCGCGAACTCGCTCCCGCGATGCTGGACCGGCATCCGGAGCTCGCCGCCCAACACGTGACGCGCTGGTTGGGTGGAAAATCCGACTACCTGAAGGCGTGAGCGGACGAGGACGGACCTCCAGCACTGTCTCCCCAAAGCAAGAAAAATGACGCTGACCGAACTCAAGTACATCGTCGCCGTGGCGCGGGAAAAGCACTTCGGTCGCGCCGCCGAAGCCTGCTTCGTTTCGCAGCCGACGCTGTCCGTGGCCATCAAGAAGCTCGAGGATGAGCTGGAACTCAAGCTGTTCGAGCGCAGCGCCAACGAGGTGTCCGTCACTCCCCTGGGCGAGGAGATCGTGCGCCAGGCGCAGAGCGTGCTGGAACAGGCCGCCGCGATCAAGGAGATCGCCAAGCGTGGCAAGGATCCCCTGGCCGGCCCCTTGCGCCTGGGCGTGATCTACACCATCGGCCCTTACCTGCTGCCGGACCTGGTGCGGCAGGCCATCGCCCGCACGCCGCAGATGCCGCTGATGCTGCAGGAGAACTTCACCGCGCGCCTGCTGGAGATGCTGCGCACCGGCGAGATCGATTGCGCGATCATGGCCGAGCCCTTCCCGGACACCGGCCTGGCGATCGCCCCGCTGTACGACGAACCCTTCCTGGCCGCCGTGCCGAGCAACCACGCGTTTGCCGAACGCAAGACCATCACCGCCGAAGAGCTCAAGCAGGAAACCATGCTGCTGCTCGGCACCGGGCACTGCTTTCGCGACCACGTGCTGGAGGTGTGCCCCGAGTTCGCGCGCTTCTCCAGCGACGCCGAAGGCATCCGCAAGAGCTTCGAAGGCTCCTCGCTGGAGACGATCAAGCACATGGTCGCCGCCGGCATGGGCGTGACGCTGGTGCCGCGCCTTTCGGTGCCCAGGGAAGCGTTCTCCACCAAGCCCAAGCGGCGCAGCGACGACCAGGCCTTCGTGCGCTACATCCCGTTCGATGGCGACCCGCCCAGCCGGCGCGTGGTGCTGGCCTGGCGGCGCAGCTTCACCCGCTACGAGGCGATCGCCGCCTTGCGCAATTCCATCTACGCCTGCGAACTGCCGGGCGTCAAGAGACTGTCATGAGAGAAGAAAGCACCACCCCGATCGAAAAACCGTACCAGCCCGGGATCTTCGAAGGGATCCCGGCGGTGGGCCGCTATGTCCTGTTCCACCTGGCCGATGCCTCGGTCGATGCGGCCGCGATCAAGGAAGCGCTGACGCGCGTGACCCCGCTCGTCAACGGCAGCGACGTGGTGATCGGCATCGGCCCGTCGCTGGTCAAGGCGCTGGGCGCGGACATCCCGGACCTGCACGAGTATCCGGACTTCTCCCGCGGCGAACTCAAGGTGCCGGTCACGCCCGGCACGCTGTGGTGCTGGCTGCGCGGCTCCGACCTGGGCGACCTGCTGCACGTCACGCGCAAGGTGCAGAAGGCGCTCGCCCCGGCGTTCACGGTGCGGCAGGTGGTCGATGCGTTCCGGCATTCCTGGAAGGAGGGCGGCCACGGCCACGACCTCACGGGCTTCGAGGACGGCACCGAGAACCCGGAAGGCGAGGAGGCCGAGCGGGCCGCCTTCGCGCACGGCGTCGGCGAGGGCATCGACGGCTCGAGCTACGTCGCCGTGCAGCAGTGGGTGCACGACCTCGACGCCTTCGAGGCGCTGGAGGACGAGGCGCGCGACCGGCACATCGGCCGGCGCCTGACCGACAACGAGGAACTCGAAGACGCGCCGGACGAAGCGCACGTGAAGCGCACGGCGCAGGAAAGCTTCGACCCGGAGGCCTTCCTGCTGCGCCGTTCCATGCCCTGGATGATGAGCATGCAGGCGGGCCTGATGTTCGTCGCCTTCGGCCGCTCGCACCAGGCCTTCGAGCAGCAGATGCGCCGCATGGCGGGCCACGACGACGGCATCGTCGACGCCATGTTCAGGATCTCCAGGCCCGTGAACGGCGCCTACTTCTGGTGCCCGCCGATGCGCCAGGGCAGGCTCGACCTGCGCCGGCTCGGCCTCGGGGTTTCATGAGCGGCGCGGCCTTGGGGGTGGTTCCCGTGCACCGGAAGATCGGCCTGTACCTCGACCTGATCCGCTGGAACCGGCCGGCGGGCTGGCTGCTGCTGCTGTGGCCCTCGCTGGCCGCGCTGTGGATCGCGGCGGGCGGCTTTCCCGGCTGGCACCTGCTCGTGGTGTTCACGCTGGGCACGATCCTCATGCGCAGCGCGGGCTGCTGCGTCAACGACGTGGCCGATCGCGAGTTCGACAAGCACGTCAAGCGCACGGCGCAGCGGCCGGTGACCACCGGCGCCGTGTCGGTGCGGGAGGCGCTGGTGCTCGGCGCGGTGCTGGCGCTGCTCGCCTTCGCGCTGGTGCTCACCACGAATGCGGCGGCCATCGCCTGGTCCTTCGCCGCGCTGGCCATCGCCATCGCCTACCCTTATGCCAAGCGCTTCGTCTCCATGCCGCAGGCGGTGCTGGGGGTCGCGTTCAGCTTCGGGATTCCCATGGCGTTCGCCGCGGTGCGCGGCGAAGTGCCGCTGCTGGCCTGGGTGCTGCTGCTCGGCAACCTGTTCTGGGTGCTCGCCTACGACACGGAGTACGCGATGGTCGACCGCGACGACGACCTGCGCATCGGCATCAAGACCTCGGCGATCACGCTGGGGCGCGCCGACGTGGCGGTGGTGATGGCCTGCTACGCGGCGACGCTCGTGGTCTGGGCCGTGGTGATGCAGGGACGCATCCCGGGCGCCGTCATCGCCCTCACCGTGGCCGCGGCCGGCGCGCAGGCCGCCTGGCACTACACCTTGATCCGTGGCCGCAGCCGCGACGGCTGCTTCAAGGCCTTCCGCCTCAACCACTGGTTCGGGTTCGCGGTGTTCGTCGGGACGGTGCTGGGCTACGCGCTGGCCTGAGCGGGCGGGTCGCCCGGCAGGACGAAGCCGTCGCGCGTCGGGTCCTTGGCGTGGAAGGCCAGGAGGTTCCCGCCGGCGCGGGCGATCGTCGCGTAGCCGAGCTCGCCGAGGAAGCCGCGCAGCTGCTGCTCGTCGGACTTGATCACCTCGACGAGGACGGCGGGCTTGCAGCGCTCCAGGGTGGCGCGGGCGCCGCGCAGCACCTCGATCTCCATGCCCTCTACGTCGATCTTCAGGAAATCCAGCCGCTCCAGCGCCAGCGCGTCGACGGTCGTCATCGGGGTGCGGATGCAGTCGTCCGCATCGTAGGACACGGCCTGGCCGATGAACTCGGTGTCCTTGCGCTGGCGCAGCTCCAGGCTGCCGAAGCTTCCGGGCCGCATGTAGTCCGGCTCGGGAACGTCGATGAAGCCTTCGCGTTCGCCCAGGGCCGACCAGCGTGCCGATGCGTTCCAGCAGTTGTTCAGGGCGATGTTGCCCGCCAGCGCATAGAAGACGTATTCCTGCGCCTCGAAGGCGATCACGCGGCCCCAGCCATGCATGTTGCGCGCCCACTCCACCGTGTGCACGCCGACGTTGGCGCCGGCGTCCAGCGCCACGACCCCGGGGCCGAAGTGATGGTGCCGCAGGCCCAGGAGGTGCACGGCCATCCCGACCTCTTCGGGATCGAAGGAGCTGCGCGAGAGCAGCTGGAACCCGACGCCGATCGCCCGGTCGGGTCCGACCTCGGCCTGGTCGTGGCGGTTGACGATCATGCTGCCGTGGTTGGTGGCGGCCAGCACGTAGGCGATGGGGCGACGGGGGAGGGCCATGGTTTCTTCAGTTCCCGAATTCCCGGCCCAGTTCGTCGGCGCGCCGGCATGCCGCGTGCAGCGCACGCATGAAGGCGTCCTTCACCTTGTCGGCTTCCATCGACTGGATGGCGGCGTAGGTCGTGCCGCCCTTGGACGTCACGCGCTCGCGCAGCAGGGGCAGGGGATCCGCCGAGGCGCGCGCGAGCTCGGAAGCCCCGCCGAAGGTGCCGACCGCCAGGCGCCGTGCCTGCTCCGGAGGCAGGCCCATCTCGGCGCCCGCCTGCGTCATCGCCTCCAGGAAATAGAAGACGTAGGCCGGGCCGGAACCCGACAAGGCCGTCACCGCATCGAGGTCCTTCTCCTGGCCGACCCACAGCGACTCGCCCGTGGTGGCCACGACCTGCTCGACCCGCGTCCTGTCGGCGGCGCTCACCCCGGCGCGCGCATACAGGCCGGTCATGCCCTTGCCGACCAGGGCCGGCGTGTTGGGCATGGCGCGCACGATGCGTTCGGTGCCCAGCCACTGGGCGATGCTGTCCGAGCGGATGCCGGCCGCCACGCTCAGGTGCAGCGCCTGCTGCACGTGCGCACGCACCGGCGCCGCCGCTTCCTTGAAGGTCTGCGGCTTCACCGCCCAGACGACCAGCCCCGCCCCGGCGAGCTCGCCGCCGGCCTGTGCCTGGGCGGCGACGCCGAACTGCTGCTGCAGGCGCGCCCGCGCGTCCGCGAAGGGTTCCACCACCGCGACCTGTGCCGCGGGCAGTCCTTGCTTGAGGAGGCCGCCGATGATGGCGCTGGCCATGTTGCCGCCGCCGATGAAGGCAATGCGCGCGTTCGTGTCGTTCATGTCGGCTCCACGTAGTCGAAGGCGGCGAATTGCGTGACCTGCCGCGAACTGAAATTGTCGTCGCTCACGACGACGAGGCTGCGGTGGCCGTTGGGCAGGCGCGGTCCCCAGCACATGCCTTCGGTGTTGTCCAGGCGCGAGAGGCCCAGCGTGGCGAAGTCCGCGACCAGGCGCTTGGCGGCGGGCCGGTACTCGCCTTCCCGCAGCCGGTCCTGCGCCAGGGTGTCGCTCGCGGCGGCCGTGTCGATCTCGTAGAGGCGCAGCGAGGTGCCGAAGCCGAAGATGAAAGCGCGCTCGAGCACCAGCATGCGCTGCGCGTCCGCCATCAGGATCTCGCTCACGCCGTTGTCCGTCGGGGCTCCGGGGATGGTGGGTGCGCGCGGCACGGCGTCGGGCAGGTACGCGACCTGGCGCACGGCGCGCCCGCTCGCCACGTCGTAGGCGGTGAAGCGGCAGGGCCCGCCGGGCCGTCCCACGCCGGGTTCAGGGCCGTCCTGCTGCAGCGCGTTCTCCATCGCGACCCAGGCGGTCCGCGCGTCGGGCGTGATCGCCAGGCCTTCGAAGGTGAGGTTGTTGCGCGGACCGGTGCCGGGACGCTGCGCGAAGCGGAACATCGCCGGCACCTGGAAGTCGCGCACGTAGCTGCCGTCCAGGCGCGACTCGCGCAGCGTCGGCGGCTGGTCCGCCTGCGCGTCGCCCTCGCTGGTCCACAGCACGCCCCGCCCGCCGGGCAGCAGCCGCATGCCTTCCGGGTCCACCACCTCGCCGCGCGAGTTGCGCGGCGGGAAGGGCTTGCCGTCGGCCTGGCGCAGCGTGACGACGTCCAGGAGCTCCACCGCCAGGGCGGCCTCGCGCACGTCCACGCGCAGCGTATAGAAGCGCGAGGGCTGCAACTCCGAGCGGTCGTCGCTGAGCGCGACCCACAGCCCGGTGGCCGGATCGTGGTCGATGGCGGACAGGCCGCCGACGGTGGTGTCCTTGAAGCGCAGGTGGTGCGGCAGCACGGTCTCGCCGACGAGGCGCAGGCTGGAAGGCCCTGCGGCCGGCGGCGGCGGCACCAGCCGCGGCGCGGCGCAGCCGGCGAGTGCCAGGGCGCAGGCCGAGGCGGTGCCGCGCAGGAAGTCGCGGCGGGAAACTGGGGACGACATGGGCGCGGAGTCTAGCGGGCCGTGCCGTGTGGGAGTACGCGGGGCGCCGCGGCCTGGACGGCGCCCGCCATCCCTGGGGCGACGAAGTGGAACGCGCGGGCGTGCGCCGGGGACGCTGCCGGCCCGGTCTACGCCGCGAGACCCAGCAACATCGGCTTGCGCGTGGCCGCCCCTGCGGCCGCTGCTGCACTACAGTAGCGCCCCATGAAATACATCCTGGCCCTCGATCAGGGGACGACCAGCTCGCGCGCCATCGCCTTCGACGAGAGCGGCGCGGTGGCGGCCCTGGCCCAGCGCGAGTTCCAGCAGGTCTTCCCGCAGCCCGGCTGGGTGGAGCACGACGCGCGCGAGATCTGGGCCACCCAGCATGCCGTGGCGCTGGAGGCGATGGAACGCAGCGGCGGCCGCCCCGAGGATTTCGTGGGCCTGGGCATCACCAACCAGCGCGAGACCACCGTGCTGTGGGACCGGGCCACCGGCGAGCCGGTCGCCAATGCGATCGTCTGGCAGGACCGCCGCACGGCCGGCCGCTGCGACGAACTGCGCGCCCGCGGACACGCGGCACGCGTGCAGCAGAAGACCGGGCTGCTGATCGACGCCTACTTCTCGGGCACCAAGCTGGAATGGCTCCTGGACAACGTGCCGGGCGCGCGCGAACGCGCGGAGGCGGGGGAGCTCGCCTTCGGCACCATCGACAGCTGGCTCGTGTGGCAGCTCACCGGCGGCCGGGTGCACGCCACGGACGCGAGCAACGCCTCCCGCACCATGCTGTTCAACCTGCGCACCGGCGACTGGGACGACGCCCTGCTGGCGCTGCTGCGGATCCCGCGGGCGGTGCTGCCGCGGGTCGTGGCCTCCAGCGGCGTGCTGGCCGAGAGCGAGCCGACGCTGCTGGGCGTGCCCCTGCCGATCGCCGGGATCGCCGGCGACCAGCAGGCAGCGACCTTCGGCCAGGCCTGCTTCGCGCCTGGCATGGCCAAGAACACCTACGGCACCGGCTGCTTCATGCTGATGAACACCGGCGGCCAGCGCGTGACCAGCCGCAACCGCCTGCTGACCACCGTGGGCTGGCGCGGCCCGGCAGGTCCGACGAACCTGGCCTACTGCCTGGAAGGCAGCGTCTTCAACGCGGGCGCCACCGTGCAGTGGCTGCGTGACGGGATGGGCCTCATCCAGTCCGCCCCCGAGGTCGAATCGCTGGCAGCGCAGGTGGAAGACACCGAGGACGTGTACCTGGTCCCGGCCTTCACGGGCCTGGGCACGCCCGACTGGGATGCGCGCGCGCGCGCCATCCTCTTGGGCATGACCCGCGGCACCACGCGCGCCCATGTCGCCCGGGCCGCACTGGAGGCGATCGCGCTGCAAAGCGCCGACGTGTTCGCCGCCATGGGCCGCGATTCGCGCATCGCCCTCACCGAGCTGCGCGTGGACGGCGGCGCTTCGCGCAACAATCTGCTGATGCAGATGCAGGCGGATTTCCTGGGCGCGCCGGTGGTGCGGCCGCAGGTGACCGAGACGACGGCGCTGGGTGCGGCCTACCTGGCGGGGCTGGCGACCGGCTTCTGGAGCATCGACCAGATCGCAGCCCAGTGGCGGGCGCAACGCCGCTTCGAGCCGCGCCTGGCGGAGCCGCAGCGGCAGGCGAAGCTGGCGCGCTGGCGCGAAGCGGTCGAGCGCGCCAAGGGCTGGGCCAGGTCTTGAGCACGGCGGAATCGCAGGGCGCCGCCCCGACGCGGCGCGAAGAGCTGTTGGCGCGCCTGGCGCAAGGCGGCACCTGGGACCTCGCGGTGGTCGGCGGCGGCGCGACCGGCCTCGGCGTCGCGCTGGATGCCGCCGCCCGCGGCCTGCGGGTCGTGCTGCTGGAGTCGCACGACTTCGCCAAGGGCACCTCCTCGCGGGCGACCAAGCTGGTGCACGGCGGCGTGCGTTACCTCGCGCAGGGCAACATCGGCCTGGTCCGCGAGGCCCTGCACGAGCGCACGACGCTGCTGCATAACGCGCCGCACCTGGCGCAGCCGCTGGCCTTCGTCGTGCCCTCGTACCGCTTGTGGGAGACGCCGTTCTACGGCCTGGGCCTGAAGGCGTACGACGCGCTCGCGGGCAAGGCGGGCCTGGGCGCCACCGAACTCCTGAGCCGGCGCGAGACCCTGGCGTGCCTGCCGACGGTGCGCCCGGACGGACTCAAGGGCGGCGTGAAGTACTGGGACGGGCAGTTCGACGACGCCCGCCTGGCCGTGATCCTGGCCCGGACCGCCGCCGCGCGCGGGGCGCTGGTGATCAATTACTGCCCCGTCACGCGCCTGGTGCACGCCGGCGGCAAGCTCACCGGGCTGGTCTGCCGGGACGCCGAAAGCGGCCGGGAATTCCCCGTCCGCGCGAACTGCATCGTGAATGCCACGGGCGTCTGGGTGGACGAACTGCGGCGCCAGGACGCCGAGGCGACCGGCCGCAGCGTGCAACCCATGGTGGCGCCGAGCCAGGGCGTCCACGCCGTCGTCGATCGCGACTTCCTGCCGGGCCAGCACGCGCTGATGGTGCCCAAGACCGCCGACGGCCGCGTCCTGTTCGGCGTTCCCTGGATGGGCAAGCTCATCCTGGGCACCACCGATACACCGCGCGGCGACCTGGCGCGCGAACCGCGGCCCTTCCGCGAGGAACTGGCGTTCATCCTGGCCGAGGCGGGCCGCTACCTCGTGCGGGCGCCCCGGCCGGAGGACATCCGCAGCCTGTGGGTCGGCTTGCGGCCCCTGGTCAAACCCGTCGGCGACAACGGGGAGCGCACCAAGGCGCTCAGCCGCGAGCACACGGTGCTGGCCAGCCGCAGCGGCCTGGTCACCGTCACCGGCGGCAAATGGACGACCTACCGTGCGATGGCAGAGGACGTGCTGGAGCAATGCTTCCAGAACCGGCTGCTGCCGCGGCGGCCGGCCGGCGTGACCAACGACCTGCCCCTGGTCGGTGCGCCCCGACCCGGAACCCGCACGACCTCGATCGCCGCCGACCCGGGCCTGCACCTGTATGGGACCGAAGCGGCCCAGGTCGCCGCCCTCCCGGGCAGCGAGCGCCACCTGGGCGCCGGCCTGACGGTGGCCATGGTGCGCTTCGCCGCCCGCCACGAATATGCGCGGACCGTGGAGGACGTGCTGGCGCGCCGCCACCGGCTGCTGTTCACGGACGCGGCCCTGGCCGCGTCGCTGGCGGCCGAAGTGGGGGAGCTGCTGCGCGCGGAAACGGGCGTCGACCCGCAGGCTGCCGCCTTCCGCGAGCTGGCGGCCAGCTACCTGCGCCTGCCGGTCTGACGGGCCTGCCGCGGCACCCGTTTGACAAGCGGCAACGATCTGCCATAATCGCGGGCTCGCCTTTTTTGGGCGAGCTTCTGCCCAAACGGAACTGCCGGCGTGTGTCGGTGGTGACGGCGGGCCCAAGACTGCCCCGATGTCCTGCCGGATCGTCCTGCAGGGTGCATTCGGGACAAGTTGGGAATAAACGAAATGATCCAGACTGAATCCCGGCTCGAAGTCGCCGACAACACCGGCGCGAAGTCCGTTCTTTGCATCAAGGTGCTGGGCGGCTCCAAGCGTCGCTACGCGAGCGTGGGCGACATCATCAAGGTGAGCATCAAGGAAGCCGCTCCGCGGGGTCGCGTCAAGAAGGGCGAGATCTACAGCGCGGTGGTGGTCCGCACCGCCAAGGGCATCCGCCGCGGCGACGGCTCCCTCATCAAGTTCGACGGCAACGCCGCCGTTTTGCTCAACAACAAGCTGGAGCCCATCGGCACCCGCATCTTCGGCCCGGTCACGCGCGAGCTGCGCACCGAGAAGTTCATGAAGATCGTGTCCCTGGCTCCCGAAGTCCTCTAAGGAAGCGCCATGAACAAGATCCGCAAGGGTGACGAAGTCATCGTCCTGGCTGGCAAGGACAAGGGCAAGCGCGGCAAGGTGTCGCTGCGCAAGGACGACGAGTACCTCGTCATCGAGGGCATCAACCTCGTGAAGAAGCACACCAAGCCCAACCCGATGAAGGGCACCACCGGGGGCATCGTGGAAAAGGCCATGCCGATCCACCAGTCCAACGTGGCGATCTACAACTCCGCGACGGGCAAGGCTGACCGCGTGGGCATCAAGGCCGATGGCGACACCCGCAAGCGCGTGTTCAAGTCCTCCGGCGAAGAAATCAAGGTGGCCTGACCATGTCCCGACTGCAAGATCACTACCGCAACAAGGTCGCTCCCGAGCTGACCGAGAAGTTCGGCTACAAGTCGCCGATGCAGGTGCCCCGCATCACCAAGATCACGCTGAACATGGGCGTGAGCGAGGCGGTTGCCGACAAGAAGGTCATGGAAAACGCCGTGGGCGACCTGACCAAGATCGCCGGCCAGAAGCCCGTGGTCACGAAGGCCAAGAAGGCCATCGCCGGTTTCAAGATCCGCGAAGGCCAGGCCATCGGCACGATGGTGACGCTGCGCGGCGCCCGCATGTACGAATTCCTGGACCGTTTCGTCACCGTGGCCCTGCCGCGCGTGCGTGACTTCCGCGGTGTCAGCGGCCGTGCCTTCGATGGCCGCGGCAACTACAACATCGGCGTCAAGGAACAGATCATCTTCCCGGAAATCGAGTACGACAAGGTCGACGCCCTGCGCGGCCTGAACATCTCGATCACCACGACGGCCAAGACCGACGAGGAAGCCAAGGCGCTTCTGGCGGGCTTCCGCTTCCCCTTCAAGAACTGAGGTAACACGTGGCCAAGACTGCCCTGATCCAGCGCGAACTCAAGCGCGACAAGCTGGTTGCCCAGTTCGCGAAGAAGTACGAAGAACTCAAGACCATCGCCAACGATGCGAAGAAGAGCGACGACGAGCGCATGGCTGCCCGCCTGGCGCTGCAGAAGCTTCCCCGCAACGCCAACCCCACCCGCCAGCGCAATCGCTGCGAACTGACCGGCCGTGCCCGTGGCACCTTCCGCCAGTTCGGCATCACGCGCCACAAGATCCGCGAGATGGCCTTCTCCGGCGACATCCCCGGCATCACCAAGGCCAGCTGGTAAGCAGGGCAGGAGATTCAGATATGAGCATGAGTGATCCCATCTCCGACCTGCTGACGCGCATCCGCAACGCGCAGATGGTCTCCAAGGCGACGGTGACGGTGCCCTCTTCCAAGGTGAAGGTGGCCATCGCCCAGGTCCTGAAGGACGAGGGTTACATCGACGGATTCCAGGTGAAGAACGAGGGCAACAAGAGCGAGCTCGAGATCGCCCTCAAGTACTACGCCGGCCGTCCGGTGATCGAACGCATCGAGCGCGTGAGCCGTCCCGGCCTGCGCGTCTACAAGGGTCGCAACGACATTCCCCAGGTCATGAACGGCCTGGGCGTGGCGATCGTCACCACCCCCAAGGGCGTGATGACGGACCGCAAGGCGCGCGCCACCGGCGTGGGCGGCGAAGTCCTGTGCTACGTCGCGTAAGGGAAGGATAGGAACATGTCCCGAGTCGGAAAAATGCCGGTCGCCGTCCCCCAGGGCGTCGACGTGGCCATCAAGGAAGACCAGATCAGCGTCAAGGGCAAGGGCGGCACGCTGTCGCTCGCTCAGAACGCGTTGGTCAAGGTGACCAACGAAGACGGCAAGCTGACCTTCGTCGCTGCCGACGAATCGCGTGAAGCGAACGCCATGAGCGGCACCATGCGCCAGCTGGTGAACAACATGGTCAACGGCGTCACCAAGGGCTTCGAGAAGAAGCTGAACCTGGTCGGCGTGGGCTTCCGCGCCGCCGCCCAGGGCAGCAAGCTGAACCTCGCCATCGGTTTCTCGCACCCGGTCAACATCGAGATGCCCGAGGGCATCACGGTCGCGACCCCCGCCCCGACGGAAATCATCGTCAAGGGCGCGGACCGCCAGCGCGTGGGCCAGATCGCCGCGGAAATCCGCGCGGTCCGCCCGCCCGAGCCCTACAAGGGCAAGGGCATCCGCTACGCGGACGAGAAGGTCGTCATCAAAGAGACCAAGAAGAAGTAAGGAGCCAGACCATGTCGATGACCAAGAAAGAGCAGCGTCTGCGTCGTTCGCGCCAGACCCGCATCCGCATTGCGACGCAAGGTGTGGCCCGCCTGACGGTGAACCGCACCAACCTGCACATCTACGCGCAGCTGATCTCCGACGACGGCTCCAAGGTGCTGGCCACGGCCTCCACCGTCGAAGCCGATGTCCGCAAGGAGCTCGGCGCCGCCGGCAAGGGCGCCACCGTCGCCGCCGCGGCCTCCGTGGGCAAGCGCATCGCCGAGAAGGCCAAGGCCGCCGGTGTCGAGAGGGTTGCCTTCGACCGTGCCGGTTTCGCCTACCACGGCCGCGTGAAGGCCCTGGCCGACGCCGCCCGCGAAGCGGGCCTGCAGTTCTAACGGACACGGAAACTTCAAATGGCAAAGATCCAAGCGAACAGACAGGGCGACGGTCCGGAAGACGGCCTCAAAGAGAAGATGATCGCGGTGAACCGCGTGACCAAGGTGGTCAAGGGCGGCCGCATCCTCGGTTTCGCCGCGCTCACCGTGGTCGGCGACGGCAACGGCAAGGTCGGCATGGGCAAGGGCAAGTCCAAGGAAGTGCCCCTGGCCGTGCAGAAGGCCATGGAAGAGGCCCGCCGCAACATGACGAGCGTGACGCTGAAGAACGGCACGATCCATCACAACGTGTTCGGCCACCACGGTGCGGCCCGCGTGATGATGGCGCCGGCTCCCAAGGGTACCGGCATCATCGCCGGCGGCCCGATGCGCGCCGTGTTCGAAGTCATGGGCATCACGGACATCGTGGCCAAGAGCCACGGTTCCACCAACCCGTACAACATGGTCCGCGCCACCTTCGACGCGCTGAAGAACGCCACGACCCCCGGTCAGGTGGCGGCCAAGCGCGGCAAGTCGGTCGAAGACATCTTCGCCGCCTGAGGAACACGCAAATGGCTAACGAACAAAAGAAGACCGTGAAGGTGCAGCTCGTGCGCAGCCCGATCGGTACCAAGGAATCGCACCGTGCGACGGTGCGCGGCCTGGGCCTGCGCAAGCTGAACTCCGTCAGCGAGCTCGAGGACACGCCGGCCGTGCGCGGCATGATCAACAAGGTCGACTACCTGGTGAGGGTGCTCTGACATGGAACTGAACAACATCCAGCCCGCCGAGGGCTCGAAGAAGGCGCGTCGCCGCGTCGGCCGTGGCATCGGCTCCGGCCTGGGCAAGACGGCCGGCCGCGGCCACAAGGGCCAGAAGTCCCGTGCCGGCGGCTACCACAAGGTCGGCTTCGAAGGCGGCCAGATGCCGCTGCAGCGCCGCCTGCCCAAGCGCGGCTTCAAGTCGCAGAACCTGAAGTTCAACGGCGAGATCACCCTGGCGCAGCTCGAGAAGCTGGGCGCGGGCGAAGTCGACCTGCTGGCGCTCAAGCAGGCCAAGCTGGTCGGCCAGATCGTCAAGAACGTGAAGGTGATCAAGTCGGGCGAGCTCAAGCGCGCGGTCAAGCTGACCGGCATCGGCGCGACGGCGGGTGCCAAGGCTGCCATCGAGGCGGCCGGCGGCTCGCTGAACTAAGAGGCGACGCGCACTCGTGGCAACCGCAGCCCAGATCGCGAAGACCGGCAAGTTCGGCGACCTGCGTCGCCGGCTGGTCTTCCTGCTGCTCGCCCTCGTGGTCTACCGCGTCGGCGCGCACATCCCCGTGCCCGGCATCAACCCGGACCAGCTCGCGCAGCTGTTCAAGGGCCAGCAGGGCGGCATCCTGAGCCTGTTCAACATGTTCTCGGGTGGCGCGCTGAGCCGGTTCACGGTGTTCGCACTGGGGATCATGCCGTACATCTCGGCCTCCATCATCATGCAGCTGCTCACCTACGTGCTCCCCACGTTCGAGCAGCTGAAGAAGGAGGGCGAGGCGGGCCGGCGCAAGATCACCCAGTACACCCGCTACGGCACGCTGGGCCTGGCGCTGTTCCAGTCGCTCGGCATCGCCATGGCGCTGGAAGGGTCCGCCGGTCTGGTGCTCAACCCGGGCTTCGGCTTCCGCATGACCGCGGTGGTGAGCCTGACGGCCGGCACCATGTTCCTGATGTGGCTGGGCGAGCAGATCACCGAGCGCGG
Source organism: Ramlibacter sp. G4-7 (assembly GCF_057784995.1). NCBI lineage: Bacteria > Pseudomonadati > Pseudomonadota > Betaproteobacteria > Burkholderiales > Comamonadaceae > Ramlibacter > Ramlibacter sp. G4-7. Next base: position 22,353 of record NZ_JBYNTT010000026.1, on the reverse strand, counting down.
TCTCGGCAACGGCATCTCGATCCTGATCTTCGCCGGCATCGCCGCGGGCCTGCCCAACGCGATCGGCGGCCTGCTGGAGCTGGTGCGCACGGGCTCGATGGGTCCGCTGGTGGCGATCTTCATCGTCGGCACCGTGGTCCTGGTGACCTACTTCGTGGTGTTCGTGGAACGCGGCCAGCGCAAGATCCTGGTCAACTACGCGCGCCGCCAGGTCGGCAACAAGGTCTACGGCGGCCAGAGCTCGCACCTGCCGCTGAAGCTGAACATGGCCGGCGTGATCCCGCCGATCTTCGCCAGCTCGATCATCCTGCTGCCCGCGACCGTGGTGAGCTGGTTTTCCACCGGCGATTCCATGCGCTGGCTGAAGGACATTGCGTCCACGCTGAGCCCCGGCCAGCCGATCTATGTCATGCTCTACGCTGCGGCGATCGTCTTCTTCTGCTTCTTCTACACGGCCCTGGTGTTCAACAGCCGTGAGACGGCGGACAACCTGAAGAAGAGCGGCGCCTTCGTCCCGGGCATCCGTCCGGGCGAGCAGACGGCGAAGTACATCGACAAGATCCTGGCGCGGCTGACGCTCGCCGGCGCGATCTACATCACCTTCGTGTGCCTGCTGCCGGAGTTCCTGATCCTGAAGTACAACGTGCCGTTCTACTTCGGCGGAACCTCGCTGCTGATCATCGTGGTGGTCACGATGGACTTCATGGCGCAGGTGCAGAACTATCTGATGAGCCAGCAGTACGAGTCGCTGCTGAAGAAAGCGAATTTCAAGACGTCACTCGGTGGGTGAGCGTGTCGAAAGACGACGTCATCCAGATGCACGGGGAAGTGGTCGAAAACCTTCCCAATGCGACGTTCCGGGTGAAGTTGGAAAACGGGCACATGGTGCTCGGACATATATCGGGAAAGATGCGGATGCACTACATCCGCATCCTGCCGGGTGACAGGGTCACCGTGGAATTGACGCCCTACGACTTGTCGCGGGCACGCATAGTGTTCAGGGCCAAGTAGGGCCGGAAAGATTAGGAGAACAGAAATGAGAGTTTCGGCTTCCGTCAAGAAGATCTGCCGCAACTGCAAGATCATCCGCCGCAAGGGTGTCGTGCGCGTGATCTGCACCGACCCGCGTCACAAGCAGCGCCAAGGCTGATTCAGAGGTAAAGAGACATGGCACGTATTGCTGGCATCAACATTCCGCCGCACCAACACGCCGAAATCGGCCTGACGGCGATCTTCGGCATTGGCCGCACCCGCGCGCGCAAGATCTGCGAAGCGACCGGCATCGCCTATTCCAAGAAGGTGAAGGACCTGACCGACGCCGACCTGGAAAAGATCCGCGACCAGATCGCCGAGTACACCATCGAGGGTGACCTGCGCCGCGAGACCACGATGAACATCAAGCGACTGATGGACATCGGCTGCTACCGCGGTTTCCGTCATCGCCGCGGCCTGCCCATGCGCGGCCAGCGCACCCGCACCAACGCCCGCACCCGCAAGGGCCCGCGCAAGGCGGCGCAGGCGCTGAAGAAATAAACCGGGAAAGAGATAAGACATGGCCAAGGCTCCTGCCAACAACGCCGCGCAGCGTGTGCGCAAGAAGGTCCGCAAGAACGTGAGCGACGGCGTCTGCCACGTGCACGCGTCCTTCAACAACACGATCATCACGATCACCGACCGCCAGGGCAACGCCCTGTCCTGGGCGTCCTCGGGCGGCCAGGGCTTCAAGGGCTCGCGCAAGTCCACGCCCTTCGCCGCGCAGGTCGCGTCGGAAGTGGCCGGCCGCGCCGCCATGGAGCAGGGGATCAAGAACCTGGACGTCGAGATCCGCGGCCCCGGCCCGGGCCGCGAGTCCTCGGTGCGCGCGCTCGCCGCGCTGGGCATCCGGATCAATTCGATCTCGGACGTCACGCCGGTGCCGCACAACGGCTGCCGGCCGCAGAAACGCCGCCGCATCTAAGGGCGTCGGCATAAGCCCACCGCCGGCAGTGCACGCGCTGCCGGCTCCCGCGGCATGAAGGCCGCGGTAGTCATTTGAAGGAAAGAGAAAGTGGCACGTTACCTCGGCCCCAAGGCCAAACTCTCCCGCCGCGAAGGCACGGACCTGTTCCTGAAGAGCGCCCGCCGCGCCATCAGCGACAAGGCCAAGTTCGACTCCAAGCCCGGCCAGCACGGCCGCACCTCCGGCCAGCGCACCAGCGACTTCGGCCTGCAGCTGCGTGAAAAGCAGAAGGTCAAGCGCATGTACGGCGTGCTGGAGCGCCAGTTCCGCCGCTACTTCGAGGAAGCCGACCGCCGCAAGGGCAACACGGGCGCGAACCTGCTGTTCCTGCTCGAGTCCCGCCTGGACAACGTGGTGTACCGCATGGGCTTCGGCTCCACCCGCGCGGAAGCCCGCCAGCTGGTGTCGCACAAGGCGATCACCGTGAACGGCAAGGCGCTGAACATCCCCTCGTACCAGGTCAAGCCGGGCGACGTGGTGGCGGTGCGCGACAAGTCCAAGAAGCAGAACCGCGTCGTCGAGGCCCTGCAGCTGGCCACCCAGGTGGGCATCCCCGCCTGGATCGAAGTGAACGTCGACAAGGCCGAAGGCACCTTCAAGAAGGTCCCCGACCGCGACGAATTCGGCGCCGACATCAAGGAAGCGCTGATCGTGGAACTGTACTCGCGCTAAGCGAGGTGAAAGCGGGGCCCCTGCCGGGGCCTCGTCGTTGAAGTTTTTTGTCCCCCCGCGCCGGGCACGGCGATGGGGCCCAAGCCTTACCGGTGTAACGAGCCGGGGGTATTGAGAGGAAAGTCCTGCATGCAAACCAACCTGCTGAAACCCAAATCCATCAACGTGGAACAGCTTGGCGTCAACCGCGCCAAGGTGACCCTGGAGCCGTTCGAGCGTGGCTACGGCCACACGCTGGGCAACGCGCTGCGCCGGGTCCTGCTCTCGTCGATGGTCGGGTATGCGGCGACGGAGGTGACCATCGCCGGTGTCCTGCACGAGTACTCGTCGATCGACGGGGTGCAGGAAGACGTGGTGGGCATCCTGCTGAACCTCAAGGGCGTGGTGTTCAAGCTCCACAACCGCGACGAAGTGACCCTGTCGCTGCGCAAGGACGGCGAGGGCGTCGTCACGGCCGCCGACATCCAGACTCCGCATGACGTCGAGATCATCAATCCCGACCACGTGATCGCCACGCTGTCGCAAGGCGGCAAGATCGACATGCAGATCAAGGTGGAGAAGGGCCGCGGCTACGTGCCGGGCAACGTGCGCCGCTACGGCGACGAGCCGACCAAGTCGATCGGCCGCATCGTGCTGGACGCCTCGTTCTCCCCGGTCAAGCGCGTGAGCTACACCGTCGAGAGCGCCCGCGTCGAGCAGCGTACCGACCTGGACAAGCTGGTCATGGAGATCGAGACCAACGGCGCGATCACCGCCGAGGACGCCGTGCGCGCCTCCGCCAAGATCCTCGTCGAGCAGCTCGCCGTGTTCGCCCAGCTGGAAGGCTCCGAACTGGCCGCCTTCGACCAGCCGGTGCAGCGTTCGAGCCAGCAGTTCGACCCGATCCTGCTGCGCCCGGTCGACGAGCTCGAACTGACGGTGCGTTCCGCGAACTGCCTGAAGGCCGAGAACATCTATTACATCGGCGACCTGATCCAGCGCACCGAGAACGAGCTGCTGAAGACCCCGAACCTGGGTCGCAAGTCGCTCAACGAGATCAAGGAAGTCCTGGCTTCCCGCGGTCTCACGCTGGGCATGAAGCTCGAGAGCTGGCCGCCCGCCGGCCTCGACAAGCGTTAATCAACCAATGGTGAACTGGCAGTACCTGACACGGCTGCCTTTAGATAAGGAAAGGAACACACCATGCGTCACGGCCACGGCCTCCGTAAACTCAATCGCACCAGCGAGCACCGCCTCGCGATGCTGCGCAACATGATGAATTCGCTGCTGGAGCACGAGGTCATCAAGACCACCGTGCCGAAGGCGAAGGAACTGCGCCGCGTCGTCGAGCCGATGATCACCCTCGGCAAGGAGCCGACCCTGTCGAACAAGCGCCTGGCCTTCGACCGCCTGCGCAACCGCGACATGGTCACCAAGCTGTTCGCCGAGATCGGGCCGCGCTACCAGGCGCGACCGGGCGGCTACACGCGCATCCTGAAGATGGGCTTCCGCGTCGGCGACAACGCACCGATGGCGCTGGTCGAACTGGTGGACCGCCCCGAGCCGACCGAAGCGTCCGGCACGGAGCAAGGCACCGGCGAATAAGCTACAATAGCAATCTCTGACGCGCGGTGGAGCAGCCTGGTAGCTCGTTGGGCTCATAACCCAAAGGTCGCAAGTTCAAATCTTGCCCGCGCAACCAATTCAAACCCGCTGAAGCCTTTGGCTCAGCGGGTTTTTTCATGCCTTGTCGGCCACGCGCGCAGGCTCGCCCGCCGCAGCCAGTGGCGCCGCGCTACTTCTTGGTGTCTTCCAGCCGCCCGGAGCCTTCGGCCGTAGCCGCCTTGCCTTCGGCCTGGCGCTTGGCCTTGGCGGCGGCCTTTTCTTCGGCGGTGTAGGACTTGGTGCTCGGGCCGCTCGTGGTGCGGTTGTCGCCGGAAGCGGAGCCCTTGCCGTGCGCGATCTCCTTGCTCGTGGAGCGCCGCTTCTTCTTGGCAGCCTCCTTCTCGGCCTTGGTGGCGGACTTGCTCGGGGCGGCGCGGCCTTCGCCCGGCGTGTCCGACTGGGCATAGGCGAGCGAGGGTGCGCACAGCGCTGCGACGGCGGCGGCGCAGGTCACCAGGAATGTCTTGAGCATGGGGTCCTCCGGGGAAAGAAGCCGCGGACGCAACGGCGCCCGGCAGGGCATGCAGCGATGCTGAGCGCCGGGCGCGGGACGGGCAATTAGGGAGAGGGGAAGGGTGCAGCACGAGCAAACGGCTCCCCCTCGGGGAGCCGCGCTGCAGTGACCGGGCAGACGGACTGCTACTTCTTGCCTTCGCCCTCTTCAAGCCGGCCCGTGTCCGCCTTGGCGGCCGCCTTGCCTTCGGCCTGGCGCTTGGTCTTGGCGGCGGCCTTCTCCTCCGCCGTCGCACTCTTGGCCTTGCCGGCGGTGCCGCCCATGTCATCGATGCGGCCCTCGTCCTTCTTCACCGTTTCCTTGCCGGCGGCGGCGCGCTTCTGCTTGGCATCTTGCTTCTCGGTCGCCGTGGCCGGCTTGCTCGGCGCCGCGCGCCCTTCGCCGGGGGTGTCGGACTGGGCATAGGCGATTGACGAGGCGCACAGCGCCGCGACGGCGGCACCTACGGTGAGCAGGGACTTGAGCATGGTTTCCTCCAGTGGCGGCCGGTGGGGATGCTGGCCGGCCGAAATCCAGTCCCGGCATCGTCTTTGCACGCAGGTGCATGGGTCAATTAGGGCGAAGGGAAAAGCTCGGCAGTCGCGCTGGCCCGGGTCGCGGCACACTCGCGCTTTCGCCCTTTGCACTTCATGAACACACTTTCCAGCTTCCCCATCACCCGCAAGTGGCCGGCGCTGCATCCCGACCGGCTGCAGCTGTATTCGCTGCCCACCCCCAACGGCGTCAAGGTCTCCATCGCCCTGGAGGAGACCGGCCTGCCCTACGAGGTGCACAAGGTGGACTTCGGCAAGAACGACCAGACCTCGCCCGAGTTCCTTTCGCTCAGCCCGAACAACAAGATCCCCGCGATCCTGGATCCCGATGGTCCCGGGGGCAAGCCCTTCGCGCTGTTCGAGTCCGGCGCCATCCTGGTCTACCTCGCCGGCAAGACCGGGCAGCTCATGCCGCGTGACGAAGCGGGCCGCTACGAGTGCCTGCAGTGGCTGATGTTCCAGATGGGAGGCATCGGGCCCATGTTCGGCCAGCTCGGTTTCTTCCACAAGTTCGCCGGCAAGGACTACGAGGACAAGCGGCCGCGCGACCGCTACGTCAACGAAGCCAAGCGCCTGCTGGGCGTGCTCGATCGCCACCTCGAAGGGCGCGAATGGATCGTCGGCGACGCATACAGCATCGCCGACATCGCGACGTTCCCGTGGGTGCGCAACCTGGTGGGCTTCTACGGCGCGCGCGAGATCGTGGGCTTCGACGACTTCCGGCAGGTGCAGCGCGTGCTCGACGCCTTCGTGGCGCGGCCCGCCGTGCAGCGTGGCCTGGAGATCCCCAGGCGCGACTAGCGCGAGCGCAGGCGCAGCTGCCCGGGCAAGGGCACCGAGCGACGCAGCACGTCCTCGCCCAGCCACATCGCGGAGCGCAGGGCGCGCTGCGCCACCATGGGCAGCGGCATCTGCACGTAGTCCTCGTTGAAGACCTCGAAGCTGTAGTCGCCGGCATAGCCCAGCGCATCGAGCTTCAGCACCAGTTGCACCAGCTCCTGCGTGTGCACGCCTTCCCCCGGAAACACGCGGAAGGTGCGGGCCGTGGCCATGCGCTCCTCGAAGGTGCGGGTCTCCTGCCACATGAAGTCCGACAGCTGCACCAGGAAGATCTTCGCGGGATCGAGGTCGTCGATCGCGTCCAGGGGCGTCTTCGCCGCGAGGATGTGGAAGGAGTCGATGCCGATGCCCAGGTTGGGGCAGTCGGCGCGGCATGCCACGTCCCAGGCCGTGGTGAACTCGTTGACCGTGCGACCCCAGGACAGGCCTTCATAGGCGATCCTGATGCCGAAGGGAACGGCCAGCATCGCCAGCTTGCGCAGGTCGCGGGCGATGTGGTCCAGGTCCTGGCTCGCATGCGCCGAGGTCGACGAGCACGCCAGCAGCACGTCGCAGCCCAGCGCGGCGCACATCTCCAGCATGGTCTTGGCGATGTCCACCTTGTACTGGTGCAGGTGGCCGGAGAGGCCTTCGAAGTCGCGCAGCACCTGGAAGCCGGTGCCGCGCAGGCCGCTGGAGCGCACCGCCTTCACCGCGGCCTGCCAGCCCTGCGGATGGCCGACCAGGTCGTTGGCCTTGAGCATGACCTGGCTGAAGCCTGCTTCCTGCATGGCTTCGAGCTTGGCTTCCAGCGGGCCGGCGAGCGTGATGGTGTCCATGCCGAAGGCACGCACCGCCTGGTGCAGGCTGCGCCGGTCGCTCATGGCTTGTCGCTGTGCACGAGTTCGAACACGACGCTGCCCAGGTAGGTCTTGGTGATCGCGCCGCGCCGCTCCGTGTGCGCGGCCTCGGTCTCGACGAACTCGATGCCCAGCGCGCGCAGGGTCCGCACGGCCGCCAGCACGTCGGGCACGCCCAGGCCGATGCGCTGCAGGCGCTCGCTGGGGTCCAGCGAATCACTCTCCGGCTCGATCACCTGCAGCATGAAGCGGTTGGCCGGCTGCAGCGCCGGGGCCCGCAGCAGCTTGCCCGCGGGCATGATGCCGAAGCGCTGTTCGTCCGGGATGGCCTGGATGCCGAACAGCTCGCGGTAGAACTCGAGCCAGTCGTAGGTGCGGCCCGCGCCTATGTACTGCACGATGCCGAAGAAGTGCATGCCCGCGATCGCGGGCGGGTTGCGCTCCACGCCGGGGATGGGGATGAAGTCCACGTCGTAGATCGAGAACTCGCGGTAGCGGTCCACGAAATAGATGCGGGTGCCGCCGACGCCGTGGATGGCCGGGATGTTCAGCTCCATCGCCTCGGGATGCGTGGGCACCTCCCAGCCGCCGTGCTCCAGCACGTAGCGGTAGGCGGCGCGCGCGTCACGCACGCGCAATGCGACCGCCGCGATGGCAGGCGCCGCTTCGCCATGCGTGGCCCCGTCGGCGTCGCGCGGATGCGCGTTCAGGACGATGTTCATGCCGCCCTGCCGGTACAACAGCACCTCGCGCGAACGGTGGCGCGCGACGGGCCGGAAGCCCATCATCTCCAGCACCTGGCCCAGGGCCTGGGGCTTGCCGGTGGCGAACTCGACGAATTCGACCCCGTCGAGGCCGATCGGGTTGTCCTCGTCGCTGAACGAGTCCTGCAGGGGCTCGCGCGCGTGTTCCGGTTGGAGCAGCAGGTCCGACATCTTCTAGTACTCCAGTCGTGCCAGGGTCCGCAGGTTCGCGGCGCTCGTGGTCGGGAAGCCGAAGAATTCCAGGTAGGGCGGGATCATCTCGAACAACATGTCCGTGCCGACCTGCACGCGGCAGCCGCGCGCCTGCGCCGCCTGCAGGAAGGCCGTCATCTCGGTCTTCATCACCACCTCGCCGACGAAGGTGCGGCTGTCCAGCCGGTCCATGTCGATCGGCAGCGGATCGCCCGGGTTCATGCCCAGCGGCGTCGCGTTCACCACCAGCGCGTGGCCTGCCGGGTCGCGGCCGCCGGTGCGCACCTGGGTCTTCGGAAAGTGCGTGCGCAGCCGCTCGGCCAGCCCTTGCGCCGCGGCGTCCTGCACGTCGTACAGCGCCAGCGTGCCGACGCCCGCAGCGGCGAGGGAAGCCGCGATCGCGGAGCCCACGCCGCCGCTGCCGACGACGAGTGCGCTCGCACCGCGCAGCTCCAGGCCCTTGCCGCGCAGCCCGCGCACGAAGCCCTCGCCGTCGAACATGTCGCCCAGCAGCCGCCCGTCCTGCGTGCGCTTCACCGCGTTGCAGGAGCCGGCGACCTTCACCGTGGGCGTCGCTTCGTCCAGCAGGTCGACCACGCTCACCTTGTGCGGCATGGTGATCAGCGCGCCGCGGATGTTCTCCAGGCGGAACAGGCCGCGCAGTGCGTCAGGGAAGGCCTCCGGCTTGCAGCCCATGGGTACGACCACCGCATTGATCCCTTCCGACGCGAAGTACGGGTTGTAGATCATGGGGGCCTTGAAGCTGTGCGTGGGCCAGCCCAGGTGGGCGATGAATTCGGTGTGGCCGTTGATCAGCATGGGATGGAGAAAGGCGTTCAACGCAGCGTGACGTTGTCGGGGTCCTGCTTGCGCACCAGGCCTTCGAGTGCGACCAGGTAGCCGGCGACGCCGAAACCGACGACGATGCCGGCCGCGGCCGGCGAGATGTACGAGTGGTGGCGGAAGGCTTCGCGCGCGTGCACGTTGGAGATGTGGCACTCGATCACCGGCAGGCCGTCCACGCCCTTGATGGCGTCGTGCAGGGCCACCGACGTGTGGGTGTAGGCGCCGGGGTTGAACACGCAACCCAGCGCCCCGCCCTCCTTGAACAGGCGCCCGTACTCGTGGATCTTGTCGATCAGGGCGCCTTCCCAGTTGCTCTGGAAGCACTCGACCTCGTAGCCCAGGCGCTCGCCCGCCGCGCGGCACAGGGCCTCCACGTCCGCCAGGGTCGTGGCGCCGTACTGCGCCGGCTCGCGCGTGCCCAGCAGGTTGAGGTTGGGCCCGTTGAGGACGAGGATCTTCTTCACGCGCGCGCCCCGTGCCTTACTTGCGCGCCTTGGCCAGTTCCGCCTGGATGGCGTGCACCGTGTCGGCGCCGACGCTGGCGCTGTGCTTGTCGATCACGGGCTTCATCTTGTCGCGCAGCTTGGTGATCTCCGCCGCGGGCAGTTCGCTCACCTGCATGCCGCCCTTGCGCAGGTCCTCCAGGCCGGCCTGCAGCTGCGCGCGCGACTGCGTGCGCTGGTAGGCGGCCGACTCGGTGGCGGCCTCCTGCAGGACCTTGCGGTCCGCGGGCGCGAGCGAGTCCCAGAACTTCTTGCTGATCACCACCGACTGCGGGTTGTACTGGTGGTTGGTGAGCGTCATGTACTTCTGCACTTCGTACAGCTTGGCCCCCTTGATCGTGGCGACCGGGTTCTCCTGGCCGTCGACGGCGCCCTGTTCCAGCGCGGCGTACAGCTCGGGGAAGGGCAGCGGAGTCGGGTTGGCGCCCAGGGCCTTCACCCAGTCGACGTTGATCGGGTTCGGGATCACGCGCAGCTTCAGGCCGGCGATGTCGTCGACCTTGGTGATCGGGCGCTTGCTGTTGGTGAGTTCGCGGAAGCCCAGCTCGTAGTAGGCGAGGCCGACCAGGCCCTTGTCTTCCAGCTTCTTGTGCAGGTTCTGGCCGAACGGCCCATCGACCACGGCGTCCGCTTCCTTCGGGTTGCCGAACAGGAAGGGAAAGTCGTAGATCGCGAATTCCTTGACCAGGCTGGCGAAGATGCCGGAGTTCATGGCCGCCATCTCCAGCGTGCCGCCCTGCAGGGCCGACACGTTGGCCTGGTCGCTGCCCAGCGTGCCGCCGGCGAAGACCTGCACCTTCATCTTGCCGCCGGACTTCTTGTCCACGAGCTCGGCGAAACGGTCCATGCCCAGGACGATGGGATGGCCCTTGGCGTTCTGGTTGGCGAACTTGATCGTGCGCGTCTGCGCCTGCGCCAGCCCGAGCGCGGACAGCGCGACGGCGGCCACGATGGTCTTCAGGAACAGTCTTTTCATTTTGTCGTCTCCGATGAATGGGCCGGGATCAGCCGTGGAACCACCGCGCCGGCACCGTCACCAGCTGCGGGAAGAACACCATGAGGAACATGATGGCGAACTGCGCCACCATGAAGGGCCACACGCCCTTGGTGACCTCGTCCATGCTCACCTTGCCGACGCCGGCGACCGTGCTCAGCACGGTGCCCACCGGCGGCGTGATCAGGCCGATGGCGTTGTTGATCATGAACAGCACGCCGAAGTAGACCGGGTCAATGCCGGCGGCCTTCACGATCGGCATCAGCACGGGCGTGAGGATCAGGATGGTGGGCGTCATGTCCATGGCGGTGCCCACGACCATCGTCAGCACCATGATCGCCAGCATCAGCAAGGTGGGCTGGTCCAGCAGCGGTTGCAGCAGGGCCACCACTTCGGCCGGCAGGTTGGCCACCGTGATCATCCAGGCGGAGACCATCGCCGCGGCCACGAGGAACATGATCACGGCAGTGGTCTTCGCGGCGGCTTCGAACAGTCCATAGAGCTGGGACAGCTTCAGCTCCTTGTAGACGACCGTGGAGACGAACAGCGCGTACACGGCAGCGACCACCGCGGCTTCCGTCGGCGTGAACACGCCGAACTTCAGGCCCACCACCACGATGATCGGCATCACCAGGGCGAAGGTGGCGTCCTTGAAGGAGGCGAGGACCTCGGCGAGCGAGGCACGCGGCGAGGCCTGGATCTTCTCCTTGCGCACCAGCCACCACCACGTGATCCACAGTGCGGCGCCGAGCATCAGGCCCGGGGCGATGCCGGCGAGGAACAGCTTGGAGATGGAGACGTTGGCGGCCACGCCGAACACCACGAAGCCGATGCTGGGCGGGATGATGGGCGCGATGATGCTGGCCGAGGCCAGCAGACCGGCCGAGCGCGCCGTGTCGTAGCCGGCGCGGTTCATCATGGGCAGCAGCAACGCGGCCAGCGCGGCGGCGTCGGCCACCGCGGAACCGGAGAGCGCCGCCATGATGATCGCCGCCATGATGCCGACGTAGCCCAGGCCGCCGCGGACGTGCCCCACCAGTGTCATGGCGAACTGCACGATGCGCCGCGACAGCCCGCCGGCATTCATGATCTCGCCGGCGAGCATGAAGAAGGGCACGGCCAGCAGGGGGAAGCTGTTGGCGCCCTCGATCGTGTTCTGCGCCAGGATCTGCGCATCGAACATGTTCATGTGCCACATCAGCGCGGCGCCGCAGGCGAGCAGCGAGAAGGCGATGGGGACGCCCAGCGCCATGGCGCCGAGCAGCGAGCCGAGGAAGATGGCGATGGTCATGGCTTCACTTGGAAGTGGCGGTGGCGGGGGTGGCGGCTTCAGCTTCGCCGTGCGGGACCTCGTCCTCGGACTCGGTGATGCCGATCAGCTCGGACTCCGAGAGGCGGCCGGACAGCAACCGGATGAAATCGTTCAGGATGAAGAGGAAGCCCAGCACGGAGAAGAACAGGCCGCTCGCGTAGAAGTAGCCCATCGAGATTTCCATCACGGCGCTGGTGGTGCCCCAGTTGATCAGGGTCTGCTGCCAGGCGCCGCGGAACATCAGCCAGCACAGGTACATCATCAGCACGTGCGACAGGCCGAGGCAGATCTTCTTGCCCGCCACCGGCAGGCGCGCCACCAGGCTATCCGTGCCCAGGTGGGCATGCGTGCGCAGGGCGATCAGGGCGCCCAGGAACGTCATCCAGACGAACAGCCAGCGCGAGAGTTCCTCGGACACGGTGATGCCGCTGTTGAAGCCGTAGCGCAGCACCACGTTGCCGAAGACCATCAGGACCATCAGTGCGAGGAAGACCACCATGATGGCGGTGAGCAGCCGGCACAACCGGTCGATGAGGGTCTGCAACATAGGCTGGTCTCCTTGGGCGCGGGGGACGGGACGAGGGGGCGCGAAATGCAGCCCGGATTTTGTACGGACTGGTTAGTTTTGTGCTGCGGGTAAACCCGCAGCCACGCTCATCCGTCGGCGCGCATGAAGCGCACGATCATCTCGATCACGCTCTCGCGGCGGTGGGCGATGTAGACGTTCGAGCGGGTGTCGAGCTTGAAGATCACGCCGAAGGTGTGGCGGTTCGAGACGTTGAAGAAGCTCAGCGCCGAGATCGACGCATGGATGTCCACGGGGTCCAGGCCCGGGCGGAAGACGCCCGTCTTGACGCCGCGCTGGTACAGGCGCCGGATGGCCGCGATGGCGGTGACGTTCAGTTCCTGGATGCGCTTGGACTGCCCGATGTACTGCCCGCGGTTGATGTTCTCGGTCATCACGAGGCGGATGTAGTTCTCGTGGGTGAGGTGGTGGTCGAAGGTGAAGGCCACCAGGCGGCGCAGGGCCTGCTCGGGCTCCAGGTCTTCCAGGTGCAGTTCGGACTCGATCTCGCGCACCTTGCGGTACGACTCCTCCAGCACGGCGAGGTACAGGCCCTCCTTGCTGCCGAAGTAGTAGTAGATCATCCGCTTGCTGGTCTGCGTCAGCGCGGCGATCTCGTCGATGCGTGCGCCCGCGAGGCCCTTCTCGCCGAACTCCCCGGCGGCCACGTCCAGGATGTTCGCCTTCGTGCGCTCCGGGTCGTTGGTGCGCGTGGTCTCCTTGGCGGCCGGTTTGAGCGAACGTGCCTTGCCCGGCTTCAAATGTACCAGTTCGTTCATGGCGGCAGTATAGGGCGGCATCGGTGTCGCCACCAAGAGGCGCATGCGGCATCGCGCCGCAAAATGGCGGCCAGCATGAACGTCCGATTCGAAGTCAACGGCGCGCCGTGCGAGGCAGCGGCCGACGAGCGCTGCACGCTCGCCGAACACCTGCGCGACGCACTCCAGCTGAAAGCCACGCGCCTGGGCTGCGGCCAGGGTCAATGCGGTGCCTGCGTCGTCCTGGTGGACGGCACGCCGCAGCATGCCTGCCAGGTCGAGATGGGAAACCTGCAGTCCCGCAGCGTGACGACGGCGGAGGCGCTCGCAACGAGCACGCACGGGCGCGCGCTGCTGGCCGAGTTCGAACGCCTGCAGGCGGGCCAGTGCGGCTTCTGCCTCAGTGGCATCCTCATGCGCGCGCTCGCGTTCCTGCGCGCCGCGCCGCAGGCGTCGCGCGAGGACATCGCCGCGGCGCTGCAGGACCACCTGTGCCGCTGCGGCGCACATCCGCGGATCCTGGCGGCGGTGGAAGCGGCGTGGCACGCCACGCGCGGAGCGGGCAGGTGAGCCTAGAACTGCCGTCCGCGCTCGCCTCCCAGCCCGATCCCTCGCTGTGGCTCGCCTTCGAGACGCCCGGCCGCGTGACGGTGCGCACCGGCAAGGTGGAACTGGGGCAAGGCATCCTCACCGCGCTCGCGCAACTGGTCTCGGACGGCCTCGGCGTCGCGCCTTCGCAGGTCGACATGCGTTCGGCCTCCACGCACTGCTGGCCCGACGAGGGCTTCACCGTCGGCAGCAGGTCGCTGGAAGAGTCGGGGCCGGTGATGTGCACGCTGGGCAGCGTGATGCGCTGGCGTCTGCTGCAGGCAGCGAGCGCGGCGCTGGAGGTGTCCCCTGCCACGCTGGAGGTGCGCGCAGGCGAGGTGCAGCATCGAGGCCGCGGCACCGGCTGGAGCTACTGGCGGGAAGGGCTGGGCTTGCTCGCGCAGCGCATCTGCGAGGAAGACCGGCTCGCGCCCCCGCAGCCGGGTGGCAGCGTCGGGACGCCGCTGGCGCGCATCGACCTGGCGGCGAAGCTCGCCGGCGGCGCCTTCCTCCAGGACCTGGAGTTGCCTGGCATGCAGCACGCGGCCGCGCTGCGCTTGCCCGCGCGCGGTGCCCGCCTGCTGTCCTTCGACGCCGAGCGCTTCGCGGCGCGTGCCCGTGGCGCCCGCTGGGTCCGGCGCGGCGACTTCCTGGCCTGTGTCGCGTCCACGGAGCGCGGCGCCCGCGCAGGGCTGGACGTGCTGCATGCGTGCGTCCAGTGGGAGCTTCCGTCCGCCGAGGACATCGGCGCGGACGTGCCCGCCTGGCTGCAGCGGCAACCGGTGCAGGAGACCGTCTTCGAGCCCGCGCCGCAGGACAGCGGCGGCGACGTCGAAGGCACCTGGACGCGTCCCTTCCTCGCCCACGCTTCCATCGGCCTGAGCTGCGCGCTTGCGTGGCAGCAAGACGAGGTGCTCCAGGTCTGGTCGCACAGCCAGGGCATCTTCGCGTTGCGCGACGCGATCGCGCAGGTGCTCGCGCGCACGCCGGCCGGCATCCACGTGCACCACGTCGCAGGCGCGGGCTGCTACGGCCACAACGGTGCCGATGACGCGGCGCTCGACGCGGCGCTCGTGGCCACCGCCTTGCCGGGCACGCCGGTGCGCGTGCAGTGGTCGCGCGAGGAGGAACTGCGTGAGGCGCCGCTGGGCGCGCCCATGGCGGTGCGCATCCGCGCGGCGCTGGGCCCGGACGGGCGCATCGCCCGCTGGGACACGCACGTGCGCAGCACCAGCCACAACATGCGGCCCGGCGTGGGAGGCACGCCCAATCTGCTGGCTGCCGCCGCGGTGGACCCGGCGCTCGAGCGCCAGCAGGATCGGGAAGTTCCGCAGGAGCGCGGCGGCGGCGCCACGCGCAACGCGCAGCCCGTGTACCAGGTGGGCGCTCGCGGCCTCTCGCTGGCCCTCGCCACCACACCCTTGCGCACGTCCGCGCTGCGTGCGCTCGGCGCCTTCGCCAACGTGTTCGCGATCGAAGGGATGATGGACGAACTCGCCTTGCGCGCAGGATGCGATCCGGCGCAGTTCCGCCTGCGCCATCTCGAGGATCCGCGAGCGGCGGCCGTCCTGCGCCACGTGCTCGCGCTGTGCGCCTGGAGCGGCCCCGGCGCCGCGGGCGATGCGTGCACGCGCGGCATCGGCCTGGCGCGCTACAAGGGGCGCGGCGCCTGGTGCGCCGTGGTCGCCGAAGTGGTGCTGCAAGAGCGCGTGCGCGTTCGCCGCGTCTGGTGCGCCGTCGACGCGGGGCTCGTCGTCAACCCCGATGGCGCGCGCAACCAGGTGGAGGGCGGCATCCTGCAGGCGCTGAGCTGGACGACCCTGGAGGCCGTGCGCTTCGATGGGGCAGGCCCGGTGCGCTCGGGCTGGGATGCCTATCCGGTGCTGCGCTTCGGCGACGTGCCGGCGATCACCACGGAATTCGTCGGCGCGCACGGCAACGCCAGCCTCGGTGTCGGTGAAACGTCCCTGGGCCCGACCGCGGCCGCGATCGCGAATGCCGTGTCCGTCGCGATCGGACAGCGCGTCTTCGACCTGCCGCTCAGCCGCGAGCGCATGCTGGAGCTGCTTGCGCGCGCGTGAAGGAGGACAGGCGGGGGGAAATGGTGGCGCGGCTGGCGGGGATCGAACCCACGACCCTTGGCTTCGGAGGCCAATACTCTATCCACTGAGCTACAGCCGCAGTCAGGGCTATTGTATCGCCTCACAGCCTGGCATCGGGGCCGCTCGGGGGCCGACGCCAGGCGCGCGAACCCGGCACCGCCGGTTCAGCGCAGGATCAGCACGGGAATGTCGCCGTGGGTCAGCACGTGCTGCGTTTCGCTGCCCAGGAGCAGGCGCTTGAGGCCCTTGCGGCCATGCGAGGCCATCACGACCAGGTCGCACTTGTTCTTGCGGGCGGCCGAAAGGATCGCTTCGGCCACCAGGTCCGAGCGCACGGTGATGGCCTTGGCCTTCACGCCCGCCTGCTGCGCCGACTGGCCGACCTCGTCCGCCAGGGCCTGTCCGTGTTCGGCCCAGCGATCCTCGACGGCCTTCACTTCGGTCGGCGACACGGCCGCGCCGCCGTCGAAATAGGAGTTGCGGTAGCGGGGCACGACGTGCAGGGCGACGACTTCCGCTCCCACGGTGGAGGCGAAATCGACCGCGCTGCGGACGGCCTTCTTCGACAGCTCGGAGCCGTCGGTGGGGACCAGGATGCGTTTGTACATGGTGTTCTCCTGCGGATGCCCGCAGCCGATAGCGTAGGCAGCGGCCCCGCGGACCCGCTTGATGAAGGTCAAGCGGGCCCACGCCGGCGGCCGTCCCGGTGGGCGGATGGCGTCAGCGGCGCGCCAGCAGCAGGGCCACCAGCGCCCCGGCAGCGGCAGCGGCGCCGATCGCAGGCCAGGGGTTCTCGTGCACGTACTCGTTCACCGCGGCGCCTTTCTGTCGCACCTGGCCGCGGACGGCGCGCTCGGTGGCGTCCAGCCGCGCCTTTGCGCGCGCGAGGCTCTGCTCCAGTCGCGCGCGGGCTGCGGCGTAGCCCTGGCCGGCATCCTGCACGGCATGGTGCAGCAGCGCCTCCGCGTCGTCGACCAGGGTGCGGAGGTCGCGGGCGAGTCGCAGTTGCTCGGCCGCCGGGGTTTCGCTGGCGTCGTTCATGGAAGTTCCTTTCGTGGTGGCACGGGTTGCAGTCTGGGCTGGGTCGACTGCGCGCCACTTGCGGTGCGTCAAAGCCGGTGCCGTTCCTGCGGCTATGGTGCTTCCATCGCTTCCCTGGAGCACGGCCATGGCAACCCCTTCCTGCAGGCAGGTGCTGGTGCACCTCGATCCCACCCTTGCGAGCGGCCGGCGTCTCGCAGCCGCGCGTGAGATAGCCGGCCGCCTCGGCGCCGCCGTCAACGCGCTCTACGCGGCCACGCCCGCCTTCATCGAACTCCCCTATGCGTCGGAACTGGATTGAGGCAGGCAGTGAAGTACAAGGACTACTACGCGATCCTCGGCGTGCCGCGTGAAGCGGACGCGGACACGATCCGCAAGGCCTACCGCAAGCTCGCGCGCCGCCACCATCCCGACGTCGCCAAGGAGCCCGACGCCGAACTGCGCTTCAAGGAGGTGGGCGAGGCCTACGCGACCCTGAAGGATGCGGAGAAGCGGGCCGCCTACGACCGCCTGGGTGCGCATCGCCCCGGCGAGGAGTTCGCTCCGCCGCCGCAGTGGCAGGACCAGTTCGCGGGCGACGCGTTCGAGGGCATGGACCTGGCCGACCTGCTGGCGGCGCTCGGAGCCGGCCGGCATCGGCATGCGCGCGGTGCCGGGCCGGTGCCGCTGCGCGGGCGCGACTACGAAGCGGGCGTGCGCATCGGGCTGGAGGAGGCGCACCGCGGGGTCACGGTGAGCCTGGACGTCGCGCACGAGGACGGCACGCGCACGCTGGCGGTCACCGTGCCGCCGGGCGTGACCGACGGCCAGCGCCTGCGGCTGCGCGGCAAGGGCGGGGCCGGTCGCCACGGTGGGCCGGCCGGCGACATCTACCTGCACGTCGCGCTGGCGCCGCATCCCCTGTTCCGGGTCGACGGGCACGATCTGTACTTCGACCTCGCGCTGGCGCCGTGGGAAGCGGCGCTCGGGGCCGACGTCGAGGTGCCCACGCTGGACGGGCCGATGCTGCTGACCGTGCCCGCGGGCACGCCGGGCGGACGCAAGCTGCGCCTGCGCGGTCGGGGCCTTGCCACCGGGCATGGCGGGCGCGGCGACCTGTATGCAATAGCGCACCTGCAGGTGCCGGCCACGCTCACGCCGCGCGAGCGCGAGCTGTTCGAGGAGTTGGCCCGCGTGTCGCGCTTCGATCCGCGCGCGCTGGTGGACCGGGAGGAATCGCATGGCACCCGCGCCTGAGGACCGGACCCGCTTCGACGGGACGCAGCCCGTCGGCCAGCGCGAGCTCGGCGCCTTGTGCGGGCTGAGCGATGCGGAAGTCGAGGAGCTGGTCGAATACGGCAACCTGCAGCCGATCGCCGGCGAGCGGCTGTTCGACGCTGCGTGCGTGCCCGCCCTGCGCGCCGCGGTGCGCCTGCGCGCCGACTACGACCTCGACCTGTTCACCGCCGGCCTGCTGTTCGGGTTCCTGCGACGCATCGACGATCTCGAGCGGCAGGTCCGCTGGCTGCAGGCGCACCTGCCGCACGGGGTGCACGGAGTGCAGGACTTGCGCGAGGGGCCGGGTGGATGGCGCGAGCCGCACGGACACCTGCCGCAGTGAAGCAGCCGGCCGGGCAGGGCGCCCAGGTGGCGTACTTCTCGATGGAGATCGCCCTGGAGCCGGACATCCCCACCTACAGCGGCGGCCTCGGGGTGCTCGCCGGGGACCACCTGCGCAGCGCCGCCGACCTGCGCTTGCCGATGATCGGGGTGACGCTCCTCAGCCGTGCAGGCTACTTCCGCCAGCAGATCGTGGACGGCGCGCAGGTGGAAAGCGCCGACCCGTGGCAGCCCGAGCGCTTCGCGCGCCGGCTCGACGCGAAGGTGCGCGTGCGCATCGGGCAGCGCGACGTCTGGATCGTCGCGTGGGAATACGTCGTCCGCAGTCCGGGCTGCACGGACGACGAAGGAGTCCGCGTGCTGCTGCTCGACGCGGGCCTGCCGGAAAACGACGACGGGGACCGCGGGTTGACCGATCGGTTGTACGGAGGTGACGAGGGCTATCGCCTGCGCCAGGAACTGGTGCTCGGCGTGGGCGGCGTGCGGATGCTCGCGGCGCTCGGCATCGAGGTCGCCACGTACCACCTGAACGAGGGCCATGCGGCCTTCCTGGCGCTGGAGCTGCTGCGCGTGCGGCGCGCCCGCGGCGATCACGAGACGATGCGGGACTCGGCGGCAGCGGTCGCGGCGCGCTGCGTCTTCACCACGCACACGCCGGTCCCATCCGGCCACGACCAGTTCGACTACGCGCTCGCCCGCGACCTGCTCGGCGAGCTCTGGGACGAACCGGTCCTCAAGGAGTTCGCGGGGGCGGAGCGGCTGAACATGACACGCCTGGCGCTGAACCTGAGCGGCTGGGTGAACGGGGTGGCGCGCCGGCATGCGGAAACCTCGCGGGCCATGTTTCCGGGCTACGAGGTGCACGCCATCACCAACGGCGTGCATCCCTGGACCTGGGCGTCCGACGCCCATCGGGCCTTGTACACACGCCACATCCCGCGCTGGTGCCGGGAGCCCGAGCTGCTGATGCAGGTCGACCGCATTCCGGACCCGGAATTCGCCGGCGCCCATGCGGCCGCCAAGGCCGATCTCGCCGCCTGCGTCGCGCAGGCCTGTCCCGGCGCGCGCCTGTCGGCGGACTGCTTCACGATCGGGTTCGCACGGCGGATGACGGCCTACAAGCGTCCGGACCTGCTGTTCACCGACATGGAACGCCTGCGCCGGATCGCGCGCCTGTTCCCGCTGCAGGTCGTGCTGGCCGGCAAGGCGCATCCGCGCGATACGGAGGGCAAGCGGCAGATCGAGAAGCTGCATGCCGTCGCGCGTGAACTCGCGGGCACGCTGCCAGTCGTGTTCCTGCCCGATTACGGCATGCGGCTGGCGCGCCTTCTGGTGGCGGGGGTGGACCTCTGGCTGAACACCCCGCAGCGCCCGCTGGAGGCGTCGGGCACCAGCGGCATGAAGGCGGCGCTCAATGGCGTGCCCAGCCTCAGCGTGCTGGATGGCTGGTGGGTGGAAGGGTGGTCCGAGGGAGTCACGGGCTGGTCGGTCGGAACGGACGCCCCGCAGGAGGCGACGGAGGAGGCGTTCTCGCTCTGCGACAAGCTCGAACATGCCATCCTGCCGATGTTCCACGGCGATCGCGCCGGCTGGCTGGCCGTGATGAAGAACGCCGTCGCACGCAACGGCGCCTGCTTCAACAGCCACCGCATGCTCAGGCGCTACGCGCTCGAGGCTTACGCGCGTTGACGGGCGCGCCGCCGCCGTCCGGCGGCGCGGCCGCCTGCCACTGCGAAGTCTCCCCGTGCGCGGCCTCGGGCGGTTCGCGGGTGCCTTGCCGTCCGTAGATGAAGTGGTACGCCAGACCCACGAGGACGCTGCCGCCGACCAGGTTGCCGGCCGTCACGAACGCGAGATTCGCAGCCATGCCGGGCAGCGTCACCGCGGCACCGACGGGTGCAGCGTCGGCGCCCGACTGCACCAGCATGGCGAGCGGCAGCAGGTACATGTTGGCGATGCTGTGCTCGAAGCCGGCCGCCACGAAGGCAGTGATGGGGAAGACGACCGCGACGGCCCGGTCCACGACGCTGCGTCCCGCCACCGCCATCCACGCAGCCATGCACACCAGCACGTTGCACAGCACGCCGCGGACGAAGGCTTGCTCCCAGGGCAGCTGCTGCTTGGCCAGGGCCAGCCTGACCACTGTGCGGCCGATCGCGCCGTTGCCCATCTCGGTGTGGCCGCTCAGGTGCACCAGGAAGGCAAGGCCGACGGCGCCGGCGAAATTGGCGGCACAGACGACGACCCAGTTGCGCGCGACCTGCGCGGTGGTGATGCTGCGCTCGGCCCACGCCAGCACGAGGAGGTTGTTGCCCGTGAACAGCTCGGCGCCGGCGACGACCACCATCAGCAACCCGAGCGAGAACACCGCACCGGAGAGCAGCTGCGAGGCGGCGAAGCCCAGGGTGTCGTCGGCCCGCACGATGACGGCGAGCATGGCCCCCAGCCCGATGAAGGCTCCGGCCAGCACGCCGAGCATCACCAGGGGTGCGAGCGCGAGCCGGGCCTTCGCCGCCCCCAGCGTCTGGATGCGGTGCGCGATTTCGGCCGGCGCGTAGGCGTCGAATCCGTAGAGCTCGTTCATGTGCGTAGGGAATCCTATGCGCCACTTGCGCGCGGGACTTGACCTGCGGCAAGTGGAGCTCGCGCCGGGCGTGCACGTGCGCGCGCACGTGGCCGTGGTGGATCCGGCATGTCCGGTCCGGCCTACGCGGGTCCGCCCGGCTGGGGCGGGCCGGCATGGGGCGCCGCGGCAATCCCGTGCGCCTGCGCCACGGCCGGCGCGAGCTGGTCGAACTCGCTGCTCTTGTCGAGGAACGCGCACGCGCCCTCGCGCAGGTAGCGCTGGCGATAGGCCGGGCTTGCGTTGTTGCTGAAGACGACGAACGCAACCGCCGGCACCACGACCTGGACGGCCTTGAGCACTTCCAGTCCGGTGCCCCCTTCCAGGCGCACGTCCAGCACCACCACGTCGGGACGCGAGGCCAGGATGCCGCCGATGCACCCTTGCGGGGTGCGGCCCTCGCCGACGATGGTGGCGCCCGTTTCGACAAGCAGCGAACGGATGCGCTCGCGGACCAGGTCGGAGTCCTCGGCCAGGAAGACCTTCAGCGTTGGAACCATGCGCGAACTATGGTTCGCAGCCAAGGCGGGCCGCCTTGATCCGCCTCAACTGGCTGCTAAGAAACTGTCGCCGAACACGGGGTCCAGCAGTCGCAGGTTGCTCATGGTGATGTCCTCGCTGGTGGCTGTGGCAAGCGTGGCCGCGGCCACATGGGCAATGCAGGAAGCGGGGCGGCCGGCCGCCTTGATCTTTCTCAACGCGGCGCCGGGCCGATGCGGGGCGAGGTCCGACCCGGCCATGCGGGACCCGCTGGCTATAATCGCCGGTTGATCCCGAAAACGCGAATTCTCTGAGGACGCCATGAGCGACAAGCTGGAAGAAGCCCACACCGGTCCGATCAAGACCCCCAAGCAGCTGCTGATCGCGGTGCTGTTCTCCTTCCTGGTTCCCGTCCTCGTGATCATCGCCCTGGTGGCCTACGTCTCGTCGGACAGCAAGCCCGCGGGCAGCAGCCAGATCGACAAGTACGTGCTGGGCGGCGTCACCGCGCAGGACATCGAGCGCGGCGTCGCCGAGCGCATCCGCAAGGTGGGCACGGTGGAGATCCGCGACGCCAACCGGCCGCTCGCCACCGGCGAGGCCGTGTTCAAGGCGCAGTGCACGACCTGCCACACCGCGGGCGTGGCCGGCGCGCCCAAGTTCGGCGATGCCGCATCCTGGGCCAACCGCATCAAGAACGGCTTCGACGCGCTCGTGCAGTCGGCGCTCAAGGGCAAGGGCGCCATGCCGCCGCAGGCCGGCGGCGACTTCAGCGACGTGGAAGTCGCCCGCGCGGTGGCCTATATGGCCAACGCCAGCGGCGCGAAGTTCGCCGAGCCCGCCGCCCCCGCGGCCCCGGTCGCGGCCGATGCTGCCGGCGCCGCCCCTGCTGCCGGTGCTGCTGCCGGTGCTGCTGCCGCGCCCGCCGCCGCTGCTGCGCCTGCC
>NZ_JBYNTT010000025.1:0-58360 GCF_057784995.1 Ramlibacter sp. G4-7 | reverse complement strand
GCAGGTGCTGGCACCGGTGCAGGAGCCGGTGGGGCCGGGACCGGTGCAGGTGCCGGCGGCGCCGGAACGGGAGCCGGCGCCGGGGGCGCAGGGACCGGTGCCGGCGCAGGCACCGGGGCAGGCGCCGGCGCGGGTGCAGGCTCAGGCGCCGGGACCGGCACGGGCGCAGGCGCAGGCGCAGGTGCGGGCGCAGGCGCGGGAACGGGCACCGGCACCGGCGCGGGCACGGGAATTGGAACCGGCGCCGGCACGGGCACCTCCACCGGCACCGGCGGCACGGGCACCGGCGGCACGGGCACCGGCGGCGGGGGCAGCGGCGGTGCAGGCTCCGCCGCCGCGGGCGCCGGTTCGGGCGGTGGCGGCGCCGGCTCGGGCTCGCGTTCGGGCACCGTGCGTTCAGGTTCGGTCCGCAGCCGCGGCGTCACGACCGGCGCCTGTTCCGGCCGCGGGGTCTCGCGCCGCTGGCGCCTGGGCTCGGGCTTGCGCCGCTGCAATTCCGGCAAAGTGTCCGTCGCGCGCAGCGGCATGCTGGACTCCGGCCGCAGCGTGAAGACCGACAGCGGATCGCCGGGGGTGCCCGGGCTGGCTTGCGGCGTGATCGCCCGGCTGGCAGGAGGCGCCACGGGCGCGGCCGCAGGCGGGGTGGCCGGACGGATGGCCTGCACCACCACATAGCGCACCGCCTGCTGCACGGGCGCGTACTGCAGCAGCAGCCACACCAGCGCGATGTGCAGCAGTCCGCTGGCCGCGATGCCTGCGGGCGACATCCGCTGCCGGGGCAGCGGGACGGCGTTGGGCTTCTGGAGCATGAGGGCAAGGGTCCCCGGGGATAATCGCATACATGCCCAGCAAGCCCCGCGTCGTGGTCGGTCTGAGCGGAGGGGTGGACTCCGCGGTCAGCGCGTGGCTGCTCAAGAAGCAGGGCTACGAGGTGGTCGGCCTGTTCATGAAGAACTGGGAGGACGACGACGACAGCGAGTACTGCTCGGCCAACGAGGACTTCGTCGACGCCGCGGCCGTCGCCGACGTGATCGGCATCGAGATCGAGCACGTCAACTTCGCCGCCGAATACAAGGACCGCGTGTTCGCGGAGTTCCTGCGCGAGTACCAGGCCGGCCGCACGCCCAACCCGGACGTGCTGTGCAACGCCGAGATCAAGTTCAAGGCCTTCCTGGACCACGCCCTGCGCCTGGGCGCCGAGAAGATCGCCACCGGCCACTACGCGCGGGTGCGCGAGCGCGCCATGGGCGGCAACGCGCGCCGCTTCGAACTGCTCAAGGGCATGGACGAGAGCAAGGACCAGAGCTACTTCCTGCACCGGCTGAACCAGGAACAGCTGGCGAAGTCGCTGTTCCCGGTGGGCGAGCTGCGCAAGACCATGGTGCGGCAGATCGCCGAACAGGTCGGGCTGCCCAACGCGAAGAAGAAGGATTCGACCGGCATCTGCTTCATCGGCGAGCGGCCCTTTCGCGACTTCCTCAACCGCTACATCAGCAAGGAGCCGGGCCCGATCAAGGACGAGCGCGGCCGCAGCATCGGCAAGCACCAGGGCCTGTCGTTCTACACGCTCGGCCAGCGGCAAGGGCTGGGCATCGGCGGGGTGAAGGAAAAGGGCGCCGCCCGCGGCGGCGGCGAACACGCCCCCTGGTTCGTCGCGCGCAAGGACGTCGCCAAGAACACCTTGTGGGTCGTGCAGGGCCACGACCATCCCTGGCTGCAGTCGGCCGCGCTGGAAGCGGACGACGTGAGCTGGATCGCGGGCGAGCCACCGGCGCCCGGTCGCTATGCAGCGAAGACGCGCTACCGCCAGGCGGATGCGCGCTGCAGTTTCGTGCGCACGGACGCGGGCTTCCGCCTCGCCTTCCAGGATGCCCAGTGGGCCGTGACGCCCGGCCAGTCGGCCGTGCTGTACGACGGCGAGGTCTGCCTGGGCGGCGGCGTGATCGCTTCCGCCGTCCCTGCAACGGCAGACGAGAACGTCACGGCCTGAGCGTCCGTGCCCCGCGCGCGCCGCCGGCGCGCGCTAACGCCAGGCGGTCCCCATGATGAGGTACCAGCCATGGTCCTGGGTGCTCCAGGCCCAGTCCACGCCGACGGACAGCCCCAGCCGGCGCGCGACCTGATAGCGGAAGCCGGCGCCCTTGGTGACGGTGCCCGTCCCCTCGGAAAAGCTGGTGCTGGTCCCCCAGGCGCGGCCCGCGCCGAAGAAGCCCACGGCGGCCCAGCGCTCGTCCACGTTCCAGCGCAGCTCGGTTTCCACCAGCGCGGTGTGGCGGTCCTGCAGCCGCAGCAGCGGCACGCCGCGCATCTCGATGAAGGGCAGCAGGTAGAAGGGCACGTTGCCTCCCGTGCTCCGCGCGTCGGCGCGCGCGCCCAGCACCAGGGACTTCGCCAGCGGCCAGTAGCCGAAGCCGTAGGCGCGGTAGGTCTGGAAGCGCTGGTCGCTGCCGATCGCCGGGTCGTAGAAAGTGAGGTCCAGCCCCGCCTTGTAGCCGGTCGAGGCGGTGAAGATCGTGTCGCGTGCATCGGTCTCGAGCGACACGCCGAGGCCCGAGGCCTTGTTCTTCCCTTCGAAGGTGCCGACCACGCCGCCCGGCACGCCCGGATCGAAGCGGTTCCTCAGGTCGAAGTAGTTCCAGCGCCCGACCAGCCAGCTGTCGCTCTCCCCCAGGCGCACCATGCCCTGCTGGATGGACACCAGGCCCTGCATGTTGAACTGCCGGCCG
Organism: Ramlibacter sp. G4-7; assembly: GCF_057784995.1. Lineage (NCBI taxonomy): Bacteria > Pseudomonadati > Pseudomonadota > Betaproteobacteria > Burkholderiales > Comamonadaceae > Ramlibacter > Ramlibacter sp. G4-7. The sequence goes on along the minus strand of NZ_JBYNTT010000025.1, from coordinate 55,634 downwards.
GGGCCGGTGCCGCCCGCGCCGAAGAACTCCAGGTTGACGTCGGGACGCACCACGGCGCCGCGCCAGCGGTAGCGCCCGCTCTGGGAACTCACCATGCCGCCGAATGCGGCGCCGCGGGTGCCGTTGTCCGTGGCTGCCGCGCCCGCGGCATAGATATCCGGCGGCGCGATGCGCCCCGTCGCCTTCGCCTTCTCACCGCTCTCGCGCATGGATTCGCGGAAGAACAGGCCCACCACGCCGCCGCCGATGCCGAGCGCCGGCTCCGAGATCACCAGCGGGACGGGCAGCACGCCCTTGCGATCGAGCAGCCACTCCGACAGATCCAGCCGCCCGTCCTGCGGATCGCGAAAGCCTTCCAGCCAGTCGGCGCGCGCGCAGGCAGCGAGCAACAGCAGGCAGGTGGCGAAGGCACGGTGGTGCGGCACCCGAGCGATTCTTCGCACGCGTCCTGGGCGTGCCATGGGACCTTTGTCCAATGATGGGCAGGCGCGCGCGGCGGAGACACTGATCGCATGCGGCTTTGCCTCTTCGCGCTGCTGCTGGTGTGCGCCGGATTGCTGGCCGGCTGCGGGACGGTCGTGCCGCACCTGGCTCCCACCCCGGCGGTGATCAAGGACCCGCGGCTGGACTTCGCGCGCCACCTGCCACCCGCGCTGCGCACGACACAGGTCCCGGTGTTCTTCGCCACGACGCGCCAGGCCACCGACGGCCCCGGGCACTTCGGCGACGGGCAGGCCGACGGCGTCTCCCTGGGCGTCGCGACCGTGCGCCTGGGCGAACCCGGCTGGACCTGGGACCAGCTGCTCGCTTCCGACCTCGCCAGCAGCGTGCACGAGCCGCGGCCCGGCGCCGTCGAACTCGTGCAGGTGATGGGGCCGGCGGGGCGCGGCGAGGACCTGACGCAGGCGGACCGCGAGTTCATCGCACAGGTGGACGCGCAGGTCTCTCGCACCAGCAATCGCTCGGTGGTGCTGTACGTGCACGGCTACCGCGTGACCTTCGACGAGGTCGCGGTGCAGATGGCGTCCTTCGCGCACTACCTCGGGCAGGGCGCCACCGTCACCTTCCAGTGGCCCACCGGCACGAAGTTCTGGAACTACGTGAGCGACTGCCCCAGGGCGCGGCGCTCGATTTCCGACATCGCCCGGCTGGTGGCCCTGCTCGGGCGCACGCAGGCCCGCCAGGTGAACCTGCTTGCCTACAGCTGCGGCTCGCCCCTGCTGGCGTCGGCGCTGGCGCAGCTGCGCGCGCAGCACGCGGGGCTGGACCCCGCGCGCCTGCAGCAGCGTTTTCGCATCGGCAACGTCATCTTCGCCGCCTCCGACGTGGACCTGAAGACCTTCGCGCGCGAACACGTGAAGCCCGCGCTGGACCTCGCCCAGCAGGTGATCGTGTACTTCTCGCGCTCCGACCGGGCGCTTGGCTTCTCCTCGCTCCTCGCCGGCGCATCGCGGCTCGGTTCACCGGAGCTGGACGACCTGCAGGAGCTGAGCCAGGCCGAGCTGCGCGTGATGTCGCAGGAACCGCGCTTCCAGGCGATCGACGTCACCGACGTGCGCGGCGCCCACGAGACGGGTGGGATGAAGGGCCACGGCTACTGGTACGCCAACGAGGTGATCTCCACCGACGTCACGCTGTCGCTGCGCTATCCGATCCCGCCGGAGCAGCGCTGCCTGCGCACCAAGCCGGGCTCCAGGGTCTGGCGCATGCCGGACGGCTATGCCGACTGCGTGGCGACCCGGCTGCTGGAGGCGTACCCGGTCCTGCGCCGCTGAACGCCGCGCCTCGTGCTGCCGATGCGCGTGGTCATGGGTCCGCCGCGGCGAAGCCTACCTCTACGCGCGCGTCCTCCGGCAGGCCGGGGATCCAGGGCAGCAGCAATTCGACCACGCCAGGACGCTGGAAGTGGTCCGGCTTGGTTTCCGGATGCGGGTAATACCAGAGCCCCTGGTGCACGCTGCCCGCATGGCGCAGGGCCACTGGGGTGAGGACGAATCGCTCCTCCAGCCCAGTGAACCAGCGAAGCCGGCCGTCGAACACGGGTCGGCCCGGCGGCGGGGTGTGCGGCGCCAGGTCGACGTTCAAGGTGCCCGGGAAATACGGCGACAGGTCGACGCCCCGCTCCCGGAAGAACGGGGCCTGCAGCACGACCGTCCCCGCCGGATACGGGCTGGCCGCGGCGCGACCGCTCGCCACCCCGTAACCGCGGATCCGCCGGCCCGGCAGCCACCGCCAGGGTGCGTCATGGTGCGAATTTGCGACGTCCATGCCGGCTATTCCTGTCTGGGCGGGGTGAAAGGGCCGCAGGGTACACCTCGTTGCGGCGGCATGCGAGTTGCTACACCGTTGGGTTAGGGCCCATCCCTACAATCCCGTCCCTCTGGGAGATGTACCGTGCCGCAGTTCGGGCTCGTCAATGGAAAGCCGCGCCATCCGATGGACGCGGAAATCGCCTCCGCCATCCAGGACGCGCGCTGTCGTCCGGCGGGCGAACCACGCCTGTTCCTGGGGGTGGTCAACGAGGGCGGCGAGCTCTACCGCTACGTGACGCTCTCCGGCCTGTCGCAGGAACGGCACCTGCGCGCGCGCCTGCGCGAACTCGGCCTGAGCACCGAGTGGGACCCCGGAGTGTTGCGCAGGCTCGGCACCATCTGAAGGGCGGGACCACCCCTTTCCGGAAGCCGTCGCGCTGCGACTGGAGCCCGGCTCCTACAAGGACGCTCGCGCGCGCCCTGTGCAATGGCAAGGTACTACTTCCATGGCACACAGGCTTTTCATCGCCGAGGACAACCCGCATGCAGTCGATTCGCTGGTCGAACTGCTGCAGGCGCTCGGCGGCATGGACGTGGTGGGAACGGCCGGGTCCGAGCTCAGCGCGGCGGACTGGCTGCTGAGCCGCCCGGACGCCTGGGACGTCCTGATCACCGACCTCATGCTGCTGCCCGGCGGAACCGGTTTCGGACTGATCCGCCATGCCCGTTCGCTCGGCAACGGCCACAAGGTGGTCGTCTTCAGCGACTTCGTGACGCCCGTGGTGGCCGAGCGGTGCAAGGAACTAGGCGCGGACGCCGTCTTCGCCAAGGTCGAACTGGAGCAGCTGCTGGCCTATCTTCGTGCCCTGGACGACGCCCCCGCCGCCGACGCTCAGAACGGGATGTCGTCGTCCATGTCGTCGAACCCGGAGGCCGGCTTCGACGCGCCGCCGCCGGCACCGCCGGAGCGCGGCGCCGAGGAAGCGGGTGCGCGGCTGGGCGGCGCGGACCGGCGCGGCGCGGCCTCGTAGCCCCCGTCGTCGTCGCCGCCACCCGCCGGAGAGCCCATGCCCTCGCGCTTGCCGAGCATCTTCATCTCGTCGGCGCGGATCTCGGTCGCATACTTCTCGACCCCGTCCTTGTCCGTGTACTTGCGGGTGCGCAGGCTGCCTTCGACATAGACCTGCGAACCCTTGCGCAGGTACTCCCCGGCGATCTCGGCCAGCCGGTCGTTGAACACGACCCGGTGCCATTCCGTGAGTTCCTTCATTTCGCCGGACTGCTTGTCCTTCCAGCGTTCCGTGGTCGCGATGGTGACGTTGCACACGCGCCCGCCGCTCGGGAAGGTGCGCGTCTCGGGGTCGCGCCCCAGGTTGCCGACGATGATGACCTTGTTGACGGATGCCATGGTGTTCCTCTGTTCAGGACGGATTATGTCGCCTGCGCTTCGTCGGCCAGCACCTCCTCGGCCGACTGCCGCACCACCTGCGGCGCGCGCATGGGCCAGGCGACCACCAGCCACAACAGCATCATGGCCGCGCAGGCGCCGAACAGCCCTCCCCAGCCAACGTGCTTGGCGAGCCAGCCGCCGACCGCACCGCCGGCAAAAAGTCCCAGCGACTGGAGGGTGTTGTACACACCGAGGGCGGCGCCCCGCGACTGGGGCGGGGCGAGGCGGGACGCCAGGCTGGGCTGGGTGGCCTCCAGCACGTTGAAGCCGCAGAAGAAAAGGAACAGCAGCACGGCCAGCGCCATGATGCTCGGGTGCACGGAATCCGCCCATAGCCCTGCCTGCACGACCAGGACGAGGGCGATCGAGACCAGGAACACCGCGCGCAGGTAGCCGCGCCGCTCCAGCGGGAACAGCACGCCCCCCATCAGCACGAAGGAAGCGAGCACGGCGGGCAGGTAGACGTGCCAGTGCTGCTCCTTCGGCACGCCGGCTTGCACCAGCAGGGCCGGCACCGCCACCCACATCGCCAGTTGCACCGCGTGCAGCACGAAGACGCCCACGTTCAGGCGCACCAGCGGTGCGTAAGTGAGCACATCCGCGAGCCGGCCGCGCGGTTGGCTGACCTTCTGCTGCGGCGCCGGCGGCGTCCACCACAGCAGCACCCCGATGCAGGCGAGCGCCAGGCCGCCGGTGATCGCGAACAGGCCGTGCAGCCCGACGCGCGCCGCCAGCAGCGGCGCGGCCACCAGCGACAGCGCGAACATCAGGCCGATGCTGGCGCCGATCATGGCCATCGCCTTGGTCCGGACGATGTCCCGCGTCTGGTCCGCCAGCAAGGCCGTGACGGCGGCGGACACGGCGCCCGCGCCCTGCAGCGCCCGGCCCGCGATCAGCCACCCCAGGCTGGGCGCCGCCGCCGCCAGGAAGCTGCCGATGGCGAACACCAGCAGGCCCAGCACGATCACGCGCTTGCGGCCGAACCGGTCCGAGGCCAGCCCGTAGGGGATCTGCAGCAGGCCCTGGGTGAGGCCATAGATGCCCATGGCCATGCCCACCAGCGCGGGGTCGTCGCCGCCCGGGTAGCGCTGCGCCTCCAGGGCGAACACCGGCAGGACGAGGAACAGCCCCAGCATGCGGGCGGCGAAGATCAGCGCGAGCGACGCGCTGGCGCGGCGCTCGCCCGGGGTCATGCGGCTGGAGGCTGGGGCGGGAGTGCGATTCACGTGGACGGGGGCGGCCGCGGGCAGGTCTGCCCGCGAAAAGAGCCGATTGTCCCGTATGTGGCGACGCCGGGCAGGGCCCGGCATCAGGTGGGAACAGGCGAGGGCCTACTTCGGAATCCCCGCAGCGAACCAGGAGCCGCCAGTATTGACGATGAGCAGGATCGGGTTGCCGCACGTGGTCGGGACCGCCGGGATCAGCGGCTCGTCGAAGCGGAAGTCGCCGGCGGCGTCGAGCGCGACCAGGGTTGTGTCATGGGTGGACTGAATGCTGACGCCGTCGTTGCAGATCAGGCGTGCGCGCACGCTCTGGCCACCGTTGCGTCCGACGGCGGAGCCGCCGCCCAGCAGGAGCCCGCGGCCGTCGACCTTGGCGTTGCTGTTGGCGCCGATCCGTGCCGTGAGGCGTTCGATGACCCACGGGCGCCCGCCCGGGTTGATGCCCAACACGTCATTGGCCAAGCCACCAGCGCGCAAGGGCTGCGAGCCGATGCCGCCGTCGAAGCGGAAGGGCCCGTCGTCGGCCCGCGCGGCCGCAGGAACCATCGCAGCCAGCGCCAGCAGCGCGGCGGCGTACGCGCCGAGCAGGCGGCGATCGCAGGTGCGCAGGTGGGACCGCAGGGAAGTTTTCTTCATGCAGGGCTCCTCGTGGTGGTATGCCGCATGAACGCGGCGGCGACCGCAGCCCTTCCGCGCGGATACAAATGGCGAAACTGCTTACGCGTGGACGCCGACCGACCCGCTCGCCCTATCATGTCGGGTTTCCCTTGCCGCGGCCGAATCCCTTGAACACCACCAGCGAAGGCAAGTACCTGCACGAGGCCCTGGGCCAGCGCATCAGCATCCGCGGCGCCCGCACCCACAACCTCAAGAACATCGATCTCGACCTGCCCCGTTACCGGCTGGTGGTGATCACGGGCCTGTCCGGGTCGGGCAAGTCCTCGCTCGCCTTCGACACCCTGTACGCGGAGGGACAGCGGCGCTACGTGGAGAGCCTCTCGGCGTATGCCCGCCAGTTCCTGCAGCTGATGGACAAGCCGGACGTGGACATGATCGAAGGCCTGTCGCCGGCGATTTCCATCGAGCAGAAGGCGACCAGCCACAACCCCCGCTCGACGGTCGGCACGGTCACCGAGATCCACGACTACCTGCGGCTGCTGTTCGCCCGCGCCGGCACCCCCTACTGCCCCATCCACGACATCCCGCTGCAGTCGCAGACCGTCTCGCAGATGGTGGACGCGGTGCTGGCCCTGCCCGAAGACACGCGCCTGATGGTGCTGGCGCCGGTGGCCCGCGAACGCAAGGGCGAATTCACCGAGCTGTTCGCCGAGATGCAGGGCCAGGGCTACGTGCGGTTCCGTGTGGCCGGCGAGGTCTACGAGTACGAGAACCTGCCGAAACTGAAGAAAGCCGAGAAGCACGACATCGACGTGGTGGTGGACCGGCTGAAGGTGCGCAGCGAGGTGCAGCAGCGCCTGGCCGAGAGCTTCGAGGCGGCGCTGCGCCTGGCCGAGGGCCGCGCGGTGGCGGTGGAGATGGACACTGGCAAGGAACACGTCTTCAACGCCAAGTTCGCCTGCCCGATCTGCCACTACTCGATTTCGGAGCTGGAACCGCGGCTGTTCTCCTTCAATTCCCCGGTGGGCGCCTGCCCGGCCTGCGACGGCATCGGGACCATGGAGTTCTTCGATGCGCAGCGCGTGGTCGCCTTCCCCGAGCTGTCGCTGGCCGGCGGCGCCATCAAGGGCTGGGACCGGCGCAATCCCTATTACTTCGCGCTGATCGAAAGCCTGGCCAGGCACTACAAGTTCGACGTCGACGCGCCGGTGCAGGACCTGCCGCCGCACGTGCGCAAGGCGCTCCTGCACGGATCGGGCGAGGAGGAGATCCGCTTCAGCTACGCGCTGGAGTCCGGCGCGTCCGCCGGCCGCAAGGTGACCAAGAAACACGTTTGGGAAGGCATCCTGCCCAACATGGAGCGCCGCTACCGCGAAACCGATTCGCCTGCGGTGCGCGAAGAGCTCGCCCGCTACCGCAGCCTGCAGCCCTGCCCCGTCTGCGAAGGCACCCGCCTGCGCAGCGAAGCGCGCCACGTGCGGCTGGGCGAAGGCGAACAGGCGCGGGCGATCTTCCAGATCGGCCACATGACGCTGCGCGACAGCCAGCAGTGGTTCGAGGACCTGGAGCTGCGCGGCGCCAAGGCGGAGATCGCGGACAAGGTGGTGCGCGAGATCTCCAACCGCTTGCGCTTCCTCAACGACGTCGGCCTGAACTACCTGAGCCTGGACCGCAGCGCCGAGACGCTCTCGGGCGGCGAGGCGCAGCGCATCCGGCTCGCATCGCAGATCGGTTCGGGCCTGACCGGCGTGATGTACGTGCTGGACGAGCCCAGCATCGGCCTGCACCAGCGCGACAACGACCGCCTGATCGGCACGCTGCAGCACCTGCGCGACCTGGGCAACAGCGTGCTGGTGGTCGAGCACGACGAGGACATGATCCGGGCGGCGGACTATGTCGTGGACATGGGTCCGGGGGCGGGCATCCACGGCGGCGAGGTGGTGTCGCAAGGCACGCCGATGGAGGTGGTGAGCGACGCGAACTCGCTCACCGGCCGGTATCTCTCCGGTGCGCTGGCCATTCCGGTGCCGGCCAGGCGGGTGCGCCTGGGCGAGCAGCCGGATCCGCAAGTGATCCGCATCTCCGGGGCGCAGGGCAACAACCTGAAGAACGTGACCGTGGACATCCCGGTCGGCCTGCTCACGTGCGTCACGGGCGTGTCGGGCTCGGGCAAGTCCACGCTGGTGAACGACACGCTGTATGCCGCGGTCGCCCGCGAGCTCTACCGCGCCCACGAGGAGCCGGCGCCGCACGAGAGCATCGAAGGCATCGAGCACTTCGACAAGGTGATCAACGTCGACCAGTCGCCGATCGGGCGCACGCCGCGCAGCAACCCGGCGACCTACACCGGCCTGTTCACGCCCATCCGCGAACTGATGGCCGAGACCGCCACCGCCAAGGAGCGCGGCTATGGCCCGGGGCGCTTCTCCTTCAACGTGGCCGGCGGCCGCTGCGAAGCCTGCCAGGGCGACGGCGTGGTGAAGGTGGAGATGCACTTCCTGCCGGACGTGTACGTGTCCTGCGACGTCTGCCGCGGCCAGCGCTACAACCGCGAGACCCTGGAAGTGCAGTGGAAGGGCCGCAACATCGCCCAGATCCTGGACATGACGGTCGAGGACGCCTACGAGTTCCTCAAGCCGGTGCCGGCGATCGCCCGCAAGCTGCACACGCTGATGGAAGTCGGCCTGTCGTACATCAAGCTGGGCCAGTCCGCCACCACGCTGTCGGGCGGCGAGGCGCAACGCGTAAAGCTGGCGCTGGAATTGTCCAAGCGCGACACGGGCCGCACGCTCTACATCCTGGACGAGCCGACCACCGGGCTGCACTTCGCCGACATCGACCTGCTGCTGCGGGTGCTGCACCAGTTGCGCGACGCCGGCAACACCATCGTCGTGATCGAGCACAACCTGGACGTCATCAAGACCGCCGACTGGGTGATCGACATGGGTCCGGAAGGCGGAGACGGCGGTGGAACCGTGGTCCTCGCCGGCACGCCCGAGGAGGTGGCGGCGCATCCGCAGAGCCACACGGGGCATTACCTGAAGCGATTCCTCAGCTGATTCGCACCGGCCGGACCAGCCAGCGCCTACAGGAGGCCGGCTGCAGCCTGCCTAGGATGGCCTCGTCTTTACAAGGAAAGGGAGTTCAACCATGGCCATCCTGACCATGATCATCGTCGGCTTCGTCGTCGGCCTGCTGGCCCGCGCGCTCAAGCCGGGCAACGACCGCATGGGCATCATCCTGACCACGCTGGTCGGCATTGCCGGTTCCTTCCTGGCGGGCTGGGCCGGCCAGGCCATGGGCCTCTACACGCCCGGGCAGCCGGCCGGCTGGATCGCGTCCATTCTCGGCGCGATCGTGCTGCTGGTGATCGTGAGCCTGGTGCGCGGGCGGCGGTACCGGTAAGGCACTGCGCGCTTCGGTGGGGTTCACGTAGAGCGAACCCCACCGATCACTCCTTCGCCGCCTCCAGCAGGTCCCGCGTGCGCTTCGCCTCCCGCCGCGCCGCATCGGCGAAGTCCTCGCCCGAGGACGCATAGAGGATCGCGCGCGACGAACTCACCACGATGGGCGCATCGGGACGCCAGCCCGCCTTCACCGTGGCGGCGGCGTCACCGCCTTGCGCGCCCACCCCCGGGATCAGCAGCGGCACCGTGGGCGCGAGGGCGCGCACCCGCTCCACCTCCGCCGGGTAGGTGGCCCCGACCACGAGCCCCAGTTGCCCATTGAGGTTCCAGCCTCCCTGCGCGAGCCGGGCAACGTGTTCGTACAGCAGCGGCTGGCCTTCGACGGACGCCAGCCGCTGGTTCTGCAGGTCGTCGCCGCCCGGGTTGGACGTGCGGCACAGGAGGAAGGCGCCCTTGCCCGGGTACTTCAGGTAGGGCTGCACCGAATCGAAGCCCATGAAGGGTGACAGCGTGACGGCGTCGGCCTCGTAGCGTTCGAAGGCTTCGCGCGCGTACTGCTCCGCGGTGGAACCGATGTCGCCACGCTTCGCATCCAGGATCACGGGGACCTGGGGGAAGGCCGCGTGCATGTGCCGCACCAGCTGCTCCAGCTGCGCCTCGGCGCCGTGCGCGGCGAAGTACGCGATCTGCGGCTTGAAGGCTATGGCGAGGTCGCCGGTCGCGTCGACGATGCGGGCGCAGAAATCGAAGATGCGCGCCGCATCCCCTTTCATGCCGGCGGGGAAGCGCGTCGGCTCCGGATCCAGCCCCACGCACAGCATGGAGCGGTTGCGCTGCTGCGCGCCCAGGAGCATCTCGAGGAATGTCATGCGGAGATTCTAGTTTCCGGGCTGCAAGCAGAATGGCGCCCCATGCATGTCCTCACCCCCCGGCAACTGGTGATCCTCGTCCTGCTCACGCTCGTGTGGGGCGTCAACTGGCCCGTGATGAAGCTGGGCGTGAGCAACTACCCGCCGCTCACTTTCCGCGCGCTGTCGATGTGGATCGGCCTGCCGGTGCTGGCGCTGGGCCTCGCGGTGCTGAAGGTGCCGTTCCGCATCCCGCGCCGTGCCTGGCGCGAACTGGTCTGGCTGGCGGCGACCAACATGTTCGTCTGGCACGTGTGCATCATCCTGGCGGTGCGTACGCTTTCCAGCGGGCGCGCCGCCATCCTGGGCTACACGATGCCGATCTTCTCCGCGCTGATCGGCGCCCTCTTCTACGCGTCGCCGCTGTCGCGCCGCGCCTGGACCGGCGTGAGCGCCGCCGCCCTGGGCGTGTTGCTGCTCCTGTGGCACGAGCTGACGCAGCTCGCGGGCCGGCCGGTCGGCGTGCTGCTGGCGCTGGTCGCCGCCGCGTGCTGGGCGCTGGGGACGCAGGAGCTGCGCCGCACGCGCATGGAGGTGCCGGCGCTGGCGATCTCCTTCTGGATGACGCTGCTCACGGCCGTCCTCATGGGCGTGCTGGCCTGGTTCTTCGAGGCGCCCCAGTGGACCGCGCCGAATTTCACCGCGACCTGGACCATCCTGTTCAACGCGGTCCTGATCTTCGGGTTCGCGCACGCCGCGTGGACCTACCTCGCGCGCGGGCTGCCGCCGGTCGCATCCACCCTCAGCGTGATGCTGATCCCGGTCCTCGGCGTGTTCAGCGGGGCGGTGTGGCTGGGCGAGGCGGTGCACTGGCAGGACTGGGTCGCCGTCGGACTGATGATGGTCGCCATCGCTTCGGTGCTGTGGCCGGCGCGGCGCGTTCCGGCTTGAGCGCTGGCGCGTGGTGTGACAAAGCCACTGCCGGCCTGTAGGACGAGGCCGCGTCACGCCGGGTCACGCACAGCCTAAGCACATGCGATTTACATAATGGCGGACCCATGACCCCGTCCCTCGGCTTGCAACCCGGCAACGGCCTCGACCAGAGGCTGCAACTCCTGATCGAAGCCGTCACGGATTACGGCATCTTCATGCTGGATCCGGACGGCCACATCATGTCCTGGAACACCGGCGCCCAGAAGCTCAAGGGCTGGCGGCGCGAGGAGATCCTGGGCCAGCACTTCTCCGTGTTCTACCCCGCCGAGGCGGTCGCCTCCGGCTGGCCGCAGGAGGAGCTGCGCCTGGCCAAGGCGCGCGGCCGGTTCGAGGACGAAGGCTGGCGCCTGCGCAAGGACGGCAGCCGCTTCTGGGCCAACGTGGTGATCACGGCGCTGTACGGGCCCATGGGCGAGCTCACCGGCTACGCCAAGATCACGCGCGACCTGACCGAACGGCGCCAGCACGAGGAGGAATTGCGCGAAAGCGAGGAGCGCTTCCGCCTCCTCGTCGACAGCGTGCGCGACTACGCGATCTTCATGCTGGACCCGCAGGGCATGGTCCAGAGCTGGAACGCCGGCGCGCAGGCGATCAACGGCTACGAGGCGAGCGAGATCGTCGGCCGCCATTTCCGCGCCTTCTACACGCCGGAAGACGCCGCCGCGCGCAAGCCGGAGAAGGAGCTGGAGGACGCGCTCGCGCACGGCCGCGTCGAGAACGAAGGCTGGCGCGTGCGCAAGGACGGGTCCTTGTTCTGGGCCAACGTCGTGGTGACGCCGGTGCGGGACGCCGAGGGCGCGCTGCGCGGCTTCGCCAAGATCACGCGCGACATGAGCGACCGCCGGCGGCTGGAAGAACTCGAGAGCACCAGCCGGCGGATGAACGAATTCCTGGCGATGCTCGCGCACGAGCTGCGCAACCCGCTCGCGCCCATCCGCAACGCGGTCACGATCATGCAGCTGGAAACGCTCGCGAGCCCGGTGCTGCGCAACTGCCGGGACGTGATCGACCGGCAGCTCACGCACGTGACCCGCCTGGTCGACGACCTGCTGGACGTGGGTCGCCTGACCACCGGCAAGATCAAGCTGCGCAAGGAACTGGTGCGGCTGTCCGACGTCGTCGCGCGCAGCATCGAAACGGCGCGGCCACTGATCACCGCGCGCCGGCACACCTTCACCGTGGAGCAGCCGCCGCAACCGGTGTACGTGAACGGGGATTCCACGCGCCTGTCGCAGGTGCTGCAGAACCTGCTGGTGAACGCCGCCAAGTACACCCCCGAAGGCGGCCACATCACGCTGAAAGTCGAATCCGTCGACAGTTTCGTCTACGTGCGGGTGCAGGACGACGGGCGCGGGCTCGCTCCGGAGCACCTGCACACCATCTTCCAGCTGTTCATGCAGACCGAGGTCGGCACCTCCGCCGGCAGCGACAGCGGCCTGGGCATCGGCCTGACCCTGGCGCGTTCGCTGACGGAAATGCACGGGGGCTCGCTGGAAGCGCAGAGCCCGGGCCTGGGGCAAGGCAGCACGTTCACGGTCCGCCTGCCGATCTCCACGCAGCAGGCCGTGCCGCTGGACGACGAAGACCCCGAGGACGCCGAGGGCGGCCTGCGGGTGCTGGTCATCGACGACAACCGGGATTCCGCCGACAGCGCCAGCGACGTGCTGCGCCTGCTGGGCAACCACGTCGAGTGCGCCTACGACGGCGAGAGCGGCGTCGCGGTCGCCGCGCGGCTGAAGCCGCAGATGATCCTGCTGGACCTGGCCATGCCCGGCATGGACGGCTTCGAGGCGCGCCGGCGCCTGCGCGAGCAGAACGCCTCGGAAGGTGCCTTCCTGGTGGCGATGACCGGCTTCGGCAACGAAGACGACAAGCGCCGCACGCGCGCGGCCGGCTTCGATGCCCACCTGACGAAGCCCGTGGAACTCGATGCCCTGATTTCCTTGCTCAACGAAGCGCGCGAGCGCTCGGGCAAGCCGCCGGACACGCGCTGAGCCGCGGGCCGGCGCCCCTCAACCGACGCTGTGCCGCTGCACGCGGTCGGACACGCGCTGGCGCAGGCGCAGCCGCGCGGCGTCGGCCAGCATGCGGCCCGCCCAGCGGTAGACGTTGTATTCGTGGACGGTGCTGCGCAGGCTGGCCATGCGTTCGCGCTGCTCCGCCGGCGGCATGGTGAGGGCCTGCTGCAGCGCGTCGGCCGTCTCCTCCACGTGGTACGGATTCACCACCAGCGCCTCGGGCATTTCGCGGGCGGCGCCGGCGAAGCGGCTGAGGATCAGCACGCCCCGTTCATCGTCGCGGGCGGCGACGAATTCCTTGCACACCAGGTTCATGCCATCGTGCAGGCTGGTCACCATGCACACGTCGGCCGCTCGGTACAGGCGCATGACCTGGTCGTGGTCGTGGTGCTGGGCCAGCAGCCGCACCACCGGCGCTTCGGGCGTGCCGAAACGCGTGTTGATGCGCTCGGTGGCGCGCTCGATGCGTTCGCGGAAGGCGCGGTACTCCTCCAGCGCCCCGCGCGAGGGCGCCGCCACCTGCACGAAGGTGAAGCGCCCGCGCCATTCCGGATGCTTTTCCAGCAGGCGCTCGACGGCATTGAGCCGCTCCAGGATGCCCTTGGTGTAGTCGAAGCGGTCCACGCCGACGCCGATGCGGTGCCCCTCGGGGATCTGCAGGCGCTCGAACAGCTCGGCGCGGCACTGGCCGGGCGAAGGCCACTCGCGCGCCTCCTCGGGCGAAGGCCACTCGATGGAGATGGGATAGCTCTCCACCAGCGTGTCCTCGCCGCCGAAGGTGATCGTCGAGTGCTCGTGCTCGATGCGCGCCTCCAGGTAGCGGTCCACGGTCTCGATGAAGTTCTTGCAGTGGTAGCGCGTGTGGAAACCCAGGATCGTGCTGCCCAGCATCCCTTCGAGGATCTCGCGGCGCCACGGGCAGATCCCGAACGACTCCGGGTTCGGCCAGGGGATGTGCCAAAACGTGAGGATGGTCGCGCGCGGGAGCTTGCGGCGCACCATCGCCGGCAGCAGCGCGAAGTGGTAGTCCTGCACCAGCACCACGGGATCGTCGCCGCGTGCCTCCGCCACCACCGCATCGGCGAACAGCTGGTTCACGTGCCGGTAGTGCTCCCAGTCCTGCTCCCGGAACACGGGCCGCACGTGCGCCACGTGGCACAGGGGCCAGAGCCCTTCGTTGGCGAAGCCATAGTAATAGCCTTGCTCCTGTTCCTCGGTGAGCCACAGGCGCCGCAGCAGGTAGTCGTCCTCGCCGGGCGGCAGCGCCACGCGGTCGTGCCGATCCACTGCCTCGCGGTCGCCGCTGCCGCTGCCGTGCGCGATCCAGGTGCCCGAGCAGGCGCGCATCACCGGCTCCACTGCGGTGACGAGGCCGCTGGCGGGACGGTGCACGGCAAGGCTGCCGTCCGGCTGCTTCTCGTGGATGTAGGGCTCGCGGTTGGACACCACGATCACCTGGTCGCCGCGCAGCTGCGTGCGCAGCAGCGACTGCAGGCGCTCCGCGCTCCAGCCTTCGTCCGAGCGTGGCATGCGCCGGTACTCGTCCTCCAGGTCGCGCAGCCTCTCCCGCAGGTCGGCAGCGAGCGGCGCGAGCTCCGGGACGGGGGGCAGCATCGGCTTGAGCAGCCCTTCCCCGCGCAGCAGCGCCTGCGCGCCGGACACCCAGCCGCGCCAGCTCAGCTGGGCGACGATCACCGTGACCAGCGCGATCGCGCCACCCAGGGCGGCGATCAGGATGATCAGGTACTTGCGCGTGTCCTGGCTTCGGCGCTCGACAAAGCTCAGGTCGTGCATGAGGATGAGGTTGCCCGCGGGCCCGGCCTCACCCACGATCGGGTGGAAGCTCACGTGCACGGGCCCGCCCTCGATGTCCATCGAAGCCTCGCGCGCGAGTGCGACCTGGCGCGCCTGCTCGCACTCGAGGTCCTTCGGGAAGCGCGCGGTGCGGCGCAGCACCTGCCCGTTGGGCGAACACCAGCCGATCGCGACCAGGCGCTCGTCCTGCACGGCCCGGTCGAAGACGGCCTGCAGCCTGCGGCCGCGCGTCTCGCTGTCGGTGAGCGAGTCGGACAGCGCGTTGGCCACGAGGTTGCCGCGCATGTCGAGGTCGCGCGCGAACCAGCGCAGCGTGAGACGGTCCATGACCGGAACCGCCAGGTAGGCGGTGCCGGTGAGGATGATCACCAGCGGCACGAGGAAGCGCAACTGCAGGCGGAAAGTCTTCAGCAATACGGGTCCCGGTGAATGTTTCGTCGATGCATTCTGACAAAAGGATGTTACCGCCCCGATCCTTGCCGGTGTCCCGGGGACAGGCCTGGGGGCGCCTACCGCTCTTCGGACAGGGGGATGCCGGCGCCGCGCTCGTCCACGCCGAGTTCCTCGATCAGCAGGGCGAGGTCGCGATCGAGGCGGCCAAGCGTGCGCTTGTCCAGGCGCTCCAGCGCCTCGGGCAGCACGCCGGAGAACGGCCCCGGCGCTTTCGCCAGCAGCTTGGCGGCGCGCGCGGTGGCTTTGAGCTGCACGGCGCGGCGGTCCTCACCGCCGCGTTCGGCGGCCACCAGGGCCTTGTCGATCAGCGCACGCAGCAGGTTGCTCGCGGTCGACTGGTGGATGTCCATGGCGCGCGCGAGCTCGCCCACGCCGATGCCGGGCCGCGCATGGATCACCGACAGCGCCCACAGCTGCGCGCCGGAGATGCCCGCCTTGGTCTCCACCGCGCGGAAGTGGCTCTTGACGGCGTTGAACACCAGGCGAAACCGCCGCAACACCCGGGCAGCAGGTTCCGCCGCCTCCGGGCCCGCCGGCTTCTTGGGTGGGGTGCTTCGGGTCGGCATGGCGCCATCTTAGGGCCTGCCGCCGGGTTCGATCCTTGCGCCGGCTGCGTCCGTGCGATCAGCGGCGGGCGATCGCCTGCTGGTACAGGCCCTCCACGCGCGGGATGTTTTCGTTCAGCCTGTGCATGCGATCGGGGCCCGTCGGGTGGGTGGAAAGGAAGGCGAGGTTGCCGTTGCTGCCGGACTCGCGTCCCATCTTCTCCCACAGGGTCAGCGAGGCACGGGGATTGAACCCGGCACGCGCGCCCATCTCCAGGCCGACCAGGTCGGCCTCGGTCTCGTCGTCGCGACTGAACTTCAGCGTGAGCAGCTGCGTGCCGATGTTGGCCGCCACGTCGCCGAGCTGGCCCAGTCCGAACAGCTGCGCGCCCAGCGACAGCAGCGCGCCCGTTCCCTGGCTCTTGGCGATGCGCTCGCGCGCATGCTCGCGCAAGGCGTGTGCCATCTCGTGGCCGACCACCATCGCGGTTTCGTCGTCGGAAAGCTCGAGCCGGTCCAGCAGGCCGGTGAACACCGCGATCTTGCCGCCCGGCATGCAGAAGGCATTGATCGACTTGCTGCCGATGAGGTTCACTTCCCAGTGCCACTGCCGCGCGCGCTCGTTCCAGCGCGGTGCGTCGGCGATCAGGCGGGAGGCGATCGAGCGCAGGCGGCGCAGCTGCGGATGGTTCTCGGGGGCGAGTGCGCCCTTGGTGCGTGCCTGCTGCATCAGCTCACTGTATTGCTGCGCGGCCGCGACTTCCAGCTCGTTCGCCGGCACCAGGCTGCGCACCGTGGAGGGCGGCCCCACGTTGACCTGGGCCAGGGAGGCGCCGGCCATGCCAGCGCCGGCTGCCAGCAGGAAGGCGCGCCGGCCGATGAAGGCGCTGGACTTGGCGGCACACAGTCGACACATGGGCCAATAATACGGACGAACCAAGGTAGCCATGTCAGAACCTGTCGCAAGTTCCACCCCGAGCGCACCTGCACCGCCCAACGCACCGGCTCGCCGCCGGCGCTCCGCCTTGCAGGTCCTGCGCGAACTGCGCCAGCCCAAGGTCGCCGTCATGCTGGCCCTGGGGTTCTCCTCGGGCCTGCCCTTCCTGCTGACGGCCAACACCTTCGGCTACTGGCTGCGCGACGAAGGGACCAGCCTCATCGCGATCGGCTTCATCTCCTGGGTGGGGTTCGCCTACGCCTTCAAGGTGTACTGGTCGCCGCTGGTGGACCGGCTCGACGTCCCGCTGCTGGGACGCCTGGGGCGAAGGCGCGGCTGGATGCTCTTCTGCCAGCTGCTGGTCGCGCTCGGGCTGGTCGGGATGGCCATGGTCGGGGTGAAGGCGGGGCTGGCCGTGATCGGCGCCTTTGCCTTGCTGGTCGCGTTCGCGTCGGCGACGCAGGACATCGCCATCGACGCCTGGCGCATCGAGGCGGCGGCCGATTCGGATGAGGTGGGGCTGCTCACCTCGGCCGCGCAACTGGGCTACCGCATCGCCTTGCTGGTCACCGACGCCGCCATCATCGCCGCGGCGGAACGCGTCGGCTGGCCGATCTCCTATGTGGCAATGGCCGTGCTCATGGCCGTGGGCGTGGCGGCGACCTTCTTCGCGTTCGAACCCACGCGCGCCGACGAGGTCCTGCACAGCAAGCCGCCCCTGTGGTCGGCGCGCGGCCTGCTGGACGCGCTGATCGGCCCCTTCGTCGACTTCTTCCGCAAGCACCGCGTGGCGGGCCTCGTCATCCTGCTGATGGTCGCGCTGTACCGCCTGCCGGACTTCATCATGGGCCCCATGTACAACCCGTACTACCACGACCTCGGCGTGAGCAAGGACACCGTGGCGCTGGTGCGGGGATCGTTCGGACTGGTCGCCACCTTCGTGGGCCTGGCCGCGGCGGGGCTCACGGCCATCCGGGTCGGCATCCTGCCCACCCTGATTGTCGGCCTGGTGCTCGAAGCGCTGGGCACCGGTGCGTTCGCGCTGCTGGCTTTCCACGTGGACGACATGACCTTCGCGGCCGTGATGTCGCTCGACTCCTTCGCGCAGGCCTTCGCGGGCGTGGCGCTGGTGACCTACATGTCCAGCCTGACCAGCCTGGGCTACACGGCCACGCAGTACGCGATGCTGTCTTCCACGTATGCGCTGCTGGGCAAGTTCCTCAAGGGCTTCTCCGGCGTCGCGGTGGAAACGATGACCCCGACGTACGGCCTGCTGGGCGCCTATGCGACCGCCTTCATCGCGACCGCCCTGACCGCCATCCCGCCGATGCTGCTGATCCTCCTTCTGTGGCGGATGCAGGGACGGCACGGCACGACCCGCGCGGCGACCGCGACGCGCTGAAAAACTTGACGCGCCCGCCGCGAGGCGCGGCACGGCGCGGGCTCGCTGTAAGTGAGCCGTTCCTTACGGAGAAGCGAGCCGGCATCGCGCGGCTCGGCGCATGTCGCCTCCCATGCAGCGGGCGATTGGAGACCGGCGTTTACTTTACTTTACGGCCCCTACAAGAGGAGTCGATGGCCGGGCGGGACCATGGGCTGGACGGGCACTCGTCGGTGCCCACAACAGTAGTATTTCCACATGCAGCAACTCCTGATGATCGAAGACGACACCCGCCTCGCCCGGATGGTGGGCGAGTACCTGGAGCGATCCGGCTTCGGCGTCACGCACGCGGCCGACGCCCGGGCCGGGCTCGACCTGCTGGAGGACCCGCCCGCCGGCAACACGCCCGACCTCGTCGTCCTGGACCTGATGCTGCCGGACATCGACGGCCTGGAGGTCTGCCGCCGCGTGCGTGCGCTTCCGGGCGAAAGCGGCAAGGTGCCGGTGCTGATGCTCACGGCCAAGGGCGACCCCATGGACCGCATCGTCGGCCTGGAACTGGGCGCGGACGACTACCTGCCCAAGCCGTTCGAGCCGCGCGAGCTGCTGGCGCGCATCCGCGCCATCCTGCGCCGCCGCGCCGACGGCACGCCGCCGCCGGCCAAGACCATGAAGTTCGGCTCGCTGGAAATCGACCGCGACGCCCGCACGGTCGCGGTGAACGGCAGGATGGCGGACCTGACCTCCTACCAGTTCGACCTGCTGGTGGTGCTGGCCGAGCGCGCCGGCCGCGTGCTCACGCGTGACCAGATCATGGAAGCGGTGCGCGGGCGCGAGCTCGAGGCCTTCGACCGCTCGATCGACGTGCACATGGGCCGCATCCGTGCGGCCATCGAGGCCGACCCCAAGATCCCCAAGCGGATCCTGACCGTGCGCGGCGTCGGCTACGTGTTCGCCAAGCAGCAGGACTGAACAGGGCACACTTCGCTCGATGACTGCCTGGAACGCGCACTGGCGCTTCCCCCTCTACCTGCGCATCTGGCTCGCCGTCATCGTGGCGGTGGGCCTGCTGACGGTCGCCTTCGGCTGGCTGATGCGCCAGAGCTTCGAACAGCAGCAGGCACCGGCGCGCGAGGTCGTCATCCGCGACGAGCAGGACCAGGTGATCGGCTCCAGCATGGTCCGGCCCAATCGCGTCCGGGGCCAGGGCATCGAGTTCGAGGTGCCCCTGAAGGACGGCCGGACCATCACGGTGCAACTGCCGCCGCGCCAGCGCCAGACCGCCGATGGCGGACGGATCTGGCCGCCGCGCGGACCGAGCGGCTTCCTGTGGATGCTGGGCGTGGTCGCCATTGCCGTCGCGCTGGGCAGTTACCCGATCGTGCGGCGGCTGACGCTGCGGCTGGAAGAGCTGCGCCGCGGCGTGGAGCAATGGGGGGAAGGCGACCTGAGCGTGCGCGTGCCGGACAACGGGCACGACGAGGCGGCTTTCCTCGCCCGCCGCTTCAACCATGCGGCCGAGCGGGTGGAGCACCTGCTCAAGGCCAACAAGTCCTTGCTGGCCAATGCGTCGCACGAGCTGCGCTCGCCGCTGGCTCGCATCCGCATGGGGCTCGAGCTGATGGTTCCCGAGCCCTCGCCCCGGGCCCGCGACGAGATCACCCGCAACATCGCCGAGCTGGACCAGCTCATCGACGAGATCCTGCTCGCCAGCCGTCTCGATACGCGGGAGGCCGACGTGGGGACCGTGGAAACCGTGGACCTGACCGGCCTGGCCGCGGAAGAAAGTGCCCGGGCCGGTGCCGAGCTCGACGCGCCGGAATCGACGCAGACCGTGGTGGTCGAAGGCGTGGCGAAACTCCTGCGCCGCGCGATCCGCAACCTGCTGGAAAACGCCAGGCGCTACAGCAGCGGCCCCGTGATCGTCAGCGTGGCGCGCAGCGGCGCCGTGGCCGAGGTGCGCGTCTGCGACCGCGGGCCGGGCGTGCCGGAACCGGAACGCGAACGCATCTTCGAGCCCTTCTACCGCTTGCGCGGCGCCAGCGAGCGCGAAGGCGGCGTCGGGCTGGGCCTCGCGCTGGTGCGTTCCATCGCCCAGAGGCACCGCGGCAGTGCGCGATGCGAAGCCAACCCCGGCGGCGGCGCCTGCTTCGTGCTCAGCCTCCCCTGTGAGCAAACGTAACCTCCAGTAATAGATCCGGCGGCCCCCTCGCCAAAGGCTGGGAAAATAACGAAGATGTTCTTGCCAGCGCCGGTGGCGTCCCCAGGCATCCCCCGAAAGGAGGATGGACGCAAGCAACCGGCCGAACAAAGATACATGCATCTGTCACGCATCGTCGGACATCCGGGATTCAAGTCTCCCAACGACGTCCTTCCAAGGACTTGATACAGCCACCGCAAGGTGGCTGTTTTTTTTGCCGCGTCAGGTCCGGGCGCGGCGCCTGCCGTCATCGAGCACCTGCTCTCCGTCGGACTTGGTGAAGGGCGGCAGGGGACCCACCGGCAGGATCTCCAGGACCTCCTCCGAAGGCCGGCACAGCTTGGTGCCCAGCGGCGTGACCACGATCGGCCGATTCAGCAGGATGGGGTGCTGCACGACGAAGTCCAGCAGCTGCTCGTCGGTCCACTTGGGATCCGCCAGGCCCAGCTCGCCGTAAGGCGTCCCCTTCTCCCGCAGCACGGCGCGCACCGAAATGCCCATGTCGCGCAACAGCGCGCGCAGCTGCTCCTTGCTGGGCGGGGTCTTCAGGTACTCGACGACGGTCGGTGCGAGGCCTGCATGGCGCAGGAGCGCCAGCACGTTGCGCGAGGTGCCGCAGGCGGGGTTGTGGAAGATGGTGATGTCGGCCATGCGCCCATGATGCCGCGTCCGCCGCTCAAGCTGGAAATGCGGCGATGCCGGGCCCGGTGGCGCTGGCCTGTGCCGGCGTGCGCGCCACGTTCATCAGCCAGGACACCATGGTGAAGTAGCCGATCAGCGTGGCAAGCTCCACCACGCCTTGTTCGCCGAAGGCCTGCAGTGCGCTGGCGTAAGTGGGATCGCTGGTGCCATGCGTGTCCAGCAGCTCGCGCGTGAAATCGAGGGCCGCCTCCTCGTCGGGCGGCAACTGCTTCGGACGCGCACCCAGGCGCAGCGCCTCGATGCTCGCCTCCGACACGCCGGCCTTGATCGCCAGCGGCGCGTGCATGGTCCACTCGAACTGGTTGCTCACGTGGCGGGCGACGGCGCAGGTGACCAGCTCACGCACGCGCGCATCGAGCACGCTCTCGAAGCGCAGGTACTCGCCCATCTTCGCCGCGCGCTCCAGCAGCGCGGGGCTTCGCAGCAGCGGCAGGAAGGGCCCGTACACGCCTTTGCGTGGGCTGTCGATGAGCGACTGCGCCGCAGCGCGTTGCGCCGGCGTCATGTCCGCCTCGCTGGGCATGGGCAGGCGCTCGCGGCCAGCGTGGGCATAGCCTTGCGGCAGGGGCGAAGAATCAGGCATGGACGGTCTCCCGGGAAGTCGTGTGAAAAGCGCGGCGCCACAGCCATGCGCCGCTCGCGAGCAGGCACAGCGCGGCGGCCTGCAAGGAGAGCGCGAGTCCGCGCGGCGCCAGTGTCGCGGATTGCAGCAGCAGCGCGGAGAGCACGGGCCCGGCGATCTGGCCGAGCGCGAACGCGGCGGTGATGCGGCCCACGAGGCGTGCCGCCTGCTGCGGTGCGCGGGCGCGCATCTCCTGCACGCCGGCCAGCGTGATCACCATGAAGGTCCCGCCCACCAGCAGCGCCGAGAGTGCGATCGTGGCGCCGTTCACCCACAGGCTGGGCAGCAGCACGCCCACGCCCATGAGGAGCTGGCTGGCGGCCCACACTTGCAGGCGCGTCGCGCGCCGCAGGGACCAGCCGGCCAGCACCGTGGAGAGGGCGGCGGTGGCGCCGAAGACCGGCCAGGCGAGGCCGAACAGGCGCGGATCGTCGACGACGCCGCGCGCCAGCGCGGGCAGGAAGGTCGCGGGCAGGATGTAGCCGAAGCCCATGAGGCCGTAGCAGGCGATGAGCCCGCGCGTGCCGCTGTCCTGCGCCGGCGGCGCCGCTTGCGTCGCGGCCGCCGCCGGGTTGCTGGCCACCCGCGCGCTGATCCACAGCGCCGGCAGCGCCAGCAGCAGCGAGAGCAGGCCCAGGTGGATCCACAGCGTGCCGGCGGGCAGCCCGAGGCCGCCGGCCAGCAGGCAGTAGAGGCCGGTGAATGCGATGCCGCATCCCACGCCGGCGTAGACCAGGCCGCCGAGGTCGCCGCGGCCCTGGCGCGCGAGGGCGCCCAGGCACCACACGCTGGTGGCGACGAAGACCCACGCGGATGCCGCTCCCGCGAGGAAGCGCAGGACCAGCCACGCGGGCTGCGACGGCCACGCCATGGCGGCGGTGGTGGCTGCCGTGAGCGCCAGCGCGAGCACGGACAGGGCACGCGCATCGAGAGGCAGGCGGGCGGCGGTGAGCGCCCCGGCGAAGTAGCCGGCGTAGTTCGCCGCGGCGATCCAGCCGGCCAGCGCCAGGTCCAGGTGACCTTCGCGCGCCATCAGCGGCAGCAGCGGCGTGAAGGCGAAGCGGCCGATGCCCATCGCGACGGCCAGCGAGAGCAGGCCAGCGATGGCCAGCGCGCGGGGACCCGGATCCTTGGACATGGAAGCGATTAGACCGACAATGCCGCAGCCCCACAAATGAATAAATCTGGAGCATCGTTCTCGCCATGAGAAGCATAGACCTGGACAGCCTGGAGATCTTCCGTGCCGTGGTGCAGGAAGGCGGCGTGATCCGCGCGGCCGGCAAACTCAACCGCGTGCAGTCGAATGTCACCACCCGCATCAAGCAGCTGGAGCAGCGCCTGGGTCGCTCGCTGTTTCGCAAGCAGGGCCGCGGCCTCGTGCTCTCGCCCGAGGGCGAGCTGCTGCTGTCCTATGCGCAGCGCCTGTTCCGGCTGGCCGATGAAGCGGAGAGCGAGGTCAGGAGCGGACGGGCGATGGGCGTGCTGCGCATCGGTTCCCTGGAGAGCACGGCGGGCAGCCGGTTGGCGCCCATCCTCTCGCGCTTCCACAAGCAGCATCCCGGCGTGGTGGTGGAACTGGTCACCGGCACCACGGGCGCGCTGCTGCAGCGCGTGGCCAATTTCGAGATCGAGGCCGCGTTCGTGTCCGAACCCTTCACGCCGGGCGCGCTGGCCTCGCGCAAGGTGTTCGAGGAGGAGCTGGTGCTGATCACGGGCAAGGACGTGGACGCGGTGCGGCGCGCGTCGGACCTGCAAGGGATGACCCTGATCGCGTTCGCCAGCGGCTGCTCCTACCGGCGCCGCGTCGAGGAGTGGCTGGGCGCCTCTTCCCTGGCTGCCGCGCGCACGCTGGAGTTCCAGTCCTACCAGGCGATGATCGCCTGTGTTGCCGCCGGCACCGGTTTCGCCATCGTGCCGCGTTCGCTGCTGGTGGCGCTCAAGGCCGCGCAGGACGTGCGGCAGCATGAGTTGCCGGCGAAGGTGCGCAGGAACCATACGCACCTGGTGTGGCACGGCGAGGCGTCGACGAGCCTGGGCCGGCTGCAGGAGCTGCTGGCCTAGCTTCGGTGAGGTTTCGCTTCGGCGAAGCCGCGGCCGGTGGGCGCCGGCGAACCCCGCCGCCCGTTCACATCAACGCGCGAACGCGTTCCGGCGACACGTCGTTCAGGCAGCGGAAGTGCCCCAGCGGACATTCCCGCTGGAAACACGGTGAACAATCCAGCGGCGGCGTGTAGCCCGGATCCTGCTTCAACCACACGACCTGCGCCCGCTCGCTCAGGGGCGGCGTGTGCAAGGGGCTGGAGGATCCGAACAGCGCGACCTGCGGCACGCCGAAGGCCGCGGCGACGTGCATCAGCCCCGAATCGTTGCTGACCATGTGGCCCGCGCCGGCGATCAGGGCGAACGCATCCATCAGCGAGGTCTGGCCCGCCAGGTTGCGGCATCGCTCGGGCGCCTGCGCCGCGATGGCCTCGCACAGTGGCGCCTCCTTGGCCGAACCGAGCAGGAGCACGGGGCGATCGAGCTGCGCCGCGAGCGCGCCGAAGTGCGGCCAGCGCTTGGCGGGACCGTATTCCGCGCCGGGGGCCATCACCACGTAGGTGCCCCGGGCCAGGCCTTGCGCGCGCAGGACCGCGTCGACCTGCGCGTCCGGCAAGGCGAGGCGAGGACGATCGGCTTCGACGCCGCCCTCCCCGCTCAAGGCCGAATAGAACGCCACCATCGGCGGCCTGTCCTTCGGGTTCTTCAGCCGGTGCGTGAGCAAGCCCACGCGGGCCTCGCCCAGGTAGCCCACGCGGCGCGGGATGGCCGCCAGGAAAGGCAGCAGCGCGCTCTTGAGCGAATTGGGCAGCACGTAGGCCGTGTCGAACTGTCCTTGCAGCTGCTTGCCGAAGGCGCGCCGTTCGCGCAGCTGCAGTCCGCCATGGCGGAAGGGAAACTCGACGACCGCATCGACCTGCGGCATGGCGCGATAGACGGGCGCCACCCAGGGCAGCGCACCCACGGTGAGATGCTCGCCGCGCGCGCGCAGGCGGCGCATCAGCGGCTCCGTCATGACGGCGTCACCGATCCATTGGGGGGCGATGATGAGCGAGCGGCTCACGGCCTGTCATCCCGGGCCCGACCCGGGATCGCTGGACTGCGGGTCAAGCCCGCAATGCCATGTTCAATGCCCGCCGCCGAAATGTTCGCCTTCCCGCAGCTTGTACACCGTGCCGCAGTAGGGGCACTTGGCCGCGCCGCTCTGGGCGACGTCCAGGTACACGCGCGGGTGGCTGTTCCACAGCTTCATGTCCGCCCGCGGGCTCGGGCAGAAGATGCCGCCATTGGCATTCAGGTCCTTGGCCACCAGTTCGACGACCGCCTCTTTCCTCGTTGGGGTGCTCATGCTCAGACGCGGGTCAGCCAGTGGGCGTACTTGGGATTGCGGCCGTTGACGATGTCGAAGAACGCGTTCTGGATCTTCTCCGTGATCGGCCCGCGGCGGCCGATGCCGATCTCGACGCGGTCGAGCTCGCGGATGGGCGTGACTTCGGCCGCGGTGCCGGTGAAGAAGCACTCGTCGGAGATGTAGATCTCGTCGCGCGTGATGCGCTTCTGCACGACCTCGATGCCGAGGTCCTTGCAGATGTGCAGCGTGGTGTTGCGGGTGATGCCGTTGAGCGCGCCGGCCGACAGGTCGGGCGTGTAGACCACGCCGTCCTTGATGACGAACACGTTTTCGCCGGCGCCTTCGCTCACGAAACCGGAGCTGTCGAGCAGCAGTGCCTCGTCGTAGCCGTCGTCCAGCGCCTCCATGTTCGCCAGGATGGAGTTGCTGTAGTTGCTCACCGCCTTGGCCTGCGTCATCGTGATGTTCACGTGGTGCCGCGTGTAGCTCGAAGTCTTGACGCGGATGCCGCGCTGCATGCCTTCCTCGCCCAGGTAGGCGCCCCAGGCCCAGGCCGCGACCATGAGGTGGATCTGGTTGCCCTTGGGGCTGACGCCCAGTTTCTGCGAGCCGATCCAGGTCAGCGGCCGGATGTAGCAGGACTCCAGCTTGTTCGCCCTGACCACCTGCTTCTGCGCTTCGTTGACCTGCTCCTTGGAGAAGGGCATCTGCATGCGCAGGATCTTGGCGCTGTTGAACAGGCGGTCGGTGTGTTCCTGCAGGCGGAAGATCGCCGTGCCATTGACCGTGTTGTACGCGCGTACGCCTTCGAACGCGCCGCAGCCGTAGTGCAGCGTGTGGGTGAGGACGTGGATCTTGGCGTCGCGCCAGTCGACCAGCTCGCCGTCCATCCAGATCTTGCCGTCACGGTCGGCCATCGAGGGTACTACCGGGCTCATGGGGGGTCCTTGTCCTGTGGATTCGCGGAACCGGGCATTTTACGGCGCGGGACTTTCCCCTTGCCCGCCCCCGGCCGGCTGCTCCGGGCGGAAGAGCTCCCACTTCGCCAGCTTGCCGTGGGCGAACTCGCAGGTGACGTTGGACGCGCTGCCGTCGGTCCAGCGGTAGATCTCCGGCTGCTGCTCCTTGGCACTGAGCTGCTCGCCCAGGGCGCGCGTCATGGCGACCACGTGCAGCAGGTTGACGCCGGGACGCAGCTTCGCATTGAGCATCACGGCGCTGTCGCAATAGCCCACGGGCCGGTTGGACGCACGCTGCAGCACCTTCATCATGCGCGTGAAGTGCAGCAGCATCCACATGACGATGCCGCCGCCGGCCAGCGCGACGCCGGGCCAGCCGTAGCCGCGCCAGGCGACGGCCACGACCACCGCGCCCAGGATGGGGAGAACGATCTTCTGGAAATTCATGGGGCGGAATTGTGCTTCACGCCAAACTCCGCACCACTTCCAGCGCTTCCTCGATCCGCTCGACCGGGTGGATGGTGAGGCCTTCCAGCTCGCGCGGCGCCGCGCGCCCGCCCTTGGGCGCATTGGCCTTGGGCACGATGGCGATGGAGAACCCGAGCTTGGCCGCCTCGCGCAGCCGCTCCTGGCCGCGCGGCGCCGGCCGGACTTCGCCCGCCAGTCCGACCTCGCCGAAGGCGATGAAGCCCTTGGGCAGGGCCCGCCCGCGCAGGGAAGACGCGATGGCCAGCATCACCGCCAGGTCCGCCGCCGGCTCGCTGATGCGCACGCCGCCCACCGCGTTGACGAACACGTCCTGGTCCATGCAGGCCACGCCCGCATGCCGGTGCAGCACCGCCAGCAGCATGGCGAGGCGGTCGCGGTCCAGGCCGACCGACAGCCGCCGCGGGCTGGGGCCGCCGCTGTCCACCAGCGCCTGGATCTCCACCAGCATGGGGCGGGTGCCTTCCAGCGTCACCAGCACGCAGCTTCCGGGCACGGGCTCGCTGTGCTGGGACAGGAAGATGGCACTCGGGTTGGCGACGCCCTTCAAGCCTTTTTCCGTCATCGCGAAGACGCCGATCTCGTTGACGGCGCCGAAGCGGTTCTTGATCGCCCTCACCAGGCGGAAGCTCGAATGCGTGTCACCCTCGAAATACAGCACCGTGTCGACCATGTGCTCCAGCACGCGCGGACCGGCCAGTGCCCCTTCCTTGGTGACGTGGCCCACCAGCACGATGGTCGTGCCGCCCGACTTGGCCGCGCGCGTGAGGTGCGCCGCGCATTCGCGCACCTGCGCGACCGACCCCGGCGCCGACGTGAGCTGGTCCGAATACACGGTCTGGATCGAATCGATCACGGCCACCGCGGGCTGCTGCGCGTTGATCGTGGCCTGGATCTTCTCCAGCTGGATCTCGGCGAGCACCTTCACCTGCGAGTGGTCCAGCCCCAGCCGGCGCGAGCGCAGCGCGACCTGCGCGCCGCTTTCCTCGCCCGTCACGTACAAGGTCGGGATCCCGGAGCGCTGCAGGCCGTCGACCGCTTGCAGCAGCAAGGTGGACTTGCCGATCCCCGGATCCCCGCCGATCAGGATCACGCCGCCTTCCACGATGCCGCCTCCCAGCACCCGGTCGAGCTCATCGATGCCGGTCGGCGTGCGCGGGACGTCGGCGGCCTCGATGTCGGCCAGCACGGCCACCTCGGACGCCGGCGCGAGGGAGGCAAAGCGGTTGCGCGTTCCGGCGGCGGGCTCCGCGACGCCTTCGATCAGCGTGTTCCAGGCCGCGCAATGCGGGCACTTGCCCTGCCACTTGGGCGTGCTGCCCCCGCACTCGGTGCAGGTGTAGATCGTCTTGTCCTTGGCCATGCGCCGAGTGTAGGATGGTCCGCATGAGCACCCCGCAGCGCTTCTCCGAGTTCGAGGCCGAACAACGCGCGCTGGGCTGTTCCGAGGTGATCGCGCGCTCCTGGGAGCCGGACACGGTGCTGGACACGCACAGCCACCCGTTTCGCGCCCGCGCCCTGGTGGTGCAAGGAGAGATGTGGCTCACGCGGGACGGCGTCACGCAGCACCTGAAGGCCGGCGACCGCTTCGACGTTCCCGCGAACGCGCCGCATGCCGAACGCTACGGCCCGCAAGGCGCCACCTACTGGGTGGCGCGCAGCAACGCCTGAGGCAGCGCGGCCCTTTCCTCCCGTCCGCCGGTTCCGGCATCGCCGCCGCGTTTCCCCGCTTGACGCACGACGCCGATCATTTAACATGTTAAATATCTCGATCGCGTCACTGCCCCGATTGCACGGATGAGTACCACCTTCGCCCATCGCAACCTCCCGCGCCTGCTGCTGCAGGCACGGGAAACGGTGATGACCCACACCCGGCCCAGCCTGCGCGAGCACGGACTGTCGGACCAGCAGTGGCGGGTGCTGCGCGTGCTCGGCGAGCACGGCACCGTGGAGACCGGGCGTGTAGCACGCGAGGCCTACATCCTCGGCCCCAGCCTCACGGGCGTGCTTGCGCGCATGGAGCGCGACGGGCTCGTGCGCCGCGAGCGCGACCCGGCGGACCAGCGACGGACGGTGATCGAGGCCACGCCCAGGGGACGCAAGATGGTCGAGCGCCTGTCGCACACCATCGAGGGCCACTACCAGTGGCTGGAGAAGTCGCTGGGCAAGCAGAAACTGGTGCAGCTCTACGAGCTGCTGGATGAACTCATCGCACTGGAACAACCATGAGCCTGGTCAGGAGAGGCACGGTCTACGGCACGCTGATGAATTTCCGCGGCGAGCTGGACGCACTGGGCGACAAGATGAACCAGGCGCCGTACAACGCGCCGCCGCAGGCGCCCGTGCTGTACGTCAAGCCCGCGAACACCTGGACGGAGAACGGCGGCAGCATCGCCATCCCGGCCGGCGTGCAGGAAGTGGCCGTCGGCGCCACCGTCGCCATGGTGATGAAGTCGGCCCGCGAGATCGCCGGCTTCGTGCTGATGAACGACGTCACCCTGCCGCACGACAACTTCTACCGCCCGCCGGTGAAGTTCAACGCGCGCGACGGCTTCCTGGGCATCGGCGACCGCATCCGCGCCCGCAACGAGGCGGGCGATCCGGCCGTGTTCAAGCTGGAGGTGCGCGTCAACGGCGAGCTGAAGCAGACCGTGCGCTTCTCGCAGCTGGTGCGCCCCGCCGACCAGCTGCTGGCCGACGTCAGCGAGTTCATGACGCTGCTGGAAGGCGACATGCTCATGCTCGGTTGCGACGTGGGCCGGCCGCTGGTGCGCGCCGGGGACCGCGTCGACATCAAGATGCCGGCGCTGGGCACCCTCACCAACACCTTCGTCGCGGAGGCCGCATGAAGCGCGCGCGCGTCATCGTCAACGGCATGGTGCACAACGCGACGGAGCGCGACGGCCAGGTCGTGCTGGAGGACGGTCGCCGGCTCTGGCAGGACCAGGTCACCTGGCTGCCGCCGCTCGCGCCCGTGGACAAGCCCCGCACCGTGATCGCCCTGGGACTGAACTACGCCGACCATGCCAGGGAGCTCGCCTTCAAGGAGCCGCCCAAGGAGCCTTTGGCCTTCCTCAAGGGCGAGGCTTCGCTCACGGGCCACCGCCAGCTCACGAAACGCCCGGCCGGCGTGAAGTTCATGCACTACGAGTGCGAGCTCGCGGTGGTGATCGGCCGCAAGGCCAGGAAGGTCCAGCGCGGCGACGCCTACGACTACATCGCCGGCTACACGGTCGCGAACGACTACGCGATCCGCGACTACCTGGAAAACTGGTACCGGCCCAACCTGCGCGTGAAGAACCGCGACGCCACGACGCCGATCGGCCCCTGGCTGGTCGACACCGCCGACGTGCCCGACCCGATGGCGCTGGCGCTCAAGACCACCGTCAACGGCAAGCTCACGCAGGAAGGCAGCACGAAGGACATGATCTTCGACGTGCCCTTCCTCATCGAGTATTTCTCCGGCTTGATGACGCTGAACCCGGGCGACCTGATCCTCACCGGCACGCCGGACGGCGTCGTCGACTGCCAGCCGGGCGACGTCGTCGTGACCGAGATCGAGGGCGTCGGCGCGCTCACCAACACCATCAGCACCTGACATCATGCGGATCGAGCACCTGATCGCCGGCAAGCCCGTTGCCGGCCGCGACTACTTCACCACCGTCAATCCGGCCACGCAGGAGGTGCTGGCGGAAGTCGCTTCCGGCGGCGAGGCCGAGGTGCATGCCGCGGTGGCGGCGGCGAAGGACGCGTTCCCGAAGTGGTCGTCCCTGCCCGCGACCGAGCGGGCCAGGCTGGTGCGCAAGCTCGGCGACCTGATCGCGCAGCACGTGCCCGAGATCGCCCGCACCGAGACGGACGACACCGGACAGGTGATCGCGCAGACGGGCAAGCAGCTGGTGCCGCGGGCGGCCGACAACTTCTACTACTTCGCCGAGATGTGCGTGCGCGTGGACGGCCACACCTACCCCACCCCCACGCATCTGAACTACACGCTGTTCCATCCGGTCGGCGTGTGCGCGCTGGTCTCGCCCTGGAACGTCCCGTTCATGACCGCGACCTGGAAGGTGGCGCCCTGCCTGGCCTTCGGCAACACCGCGGTGCTGAAGATGAGCGAGCTCTCGCCCCTGACGGCCGCGAGGCTGGGCGAACTCGCGCTGGAAGCGGGCATCCCGGCCGGCGTGCTGAACATCGTGCACGGCTACGGCAAGGAAGCCGGCGAGCCGCTGGTGCGGCATCCCGACGTGCGCGCCATTTCGTTCACCGGCTCCACGGCAACCGGCAACCGCATCGTCAAGGAAGCGGGCCTCAAGAAATTCAGCATGGAGCTGGGCGGCAAGTCGCCCTTCGTGGTCTTCGAGGACGCGAACCTGGAGCGCGCGCTCGACGCCGCCGTGTTCATGATCTTCTCCAACAACGGCGAGCGCTGCACGGCGGGCAGCCGCATCCTGGTGCAGAAGTCGGTCTACGCGGGCTTCGTCGAGAAGTTCGTCGCGCGGGCCAAGAAGATCGCCGTGGGCGATCCACTGGACGAGAACACCATCGTCGGGCCGATGATCTCGCAAGGGCATCTGGCCAAGGTCCGCAGCTACATCGAGCTCGGGCCCAAGGAGGGCGCGACGCTGCTCTGCGGCGGCCTGGACGCTCCGCTGCTGCCCGACCGCGTGAAGAAGGGCAACTACGTGCTGCCCACCGTCTTCGCCGACGTCGACAACCGCATGCGGATCGCGCAGGAAGAAATCTTCGGGCCGGTCGCCTGCCTGATCCCCTTCGAGGACGAAGCAGACGCCGTGCGGCTGGCCAACGACATCTCCTACGGGCTTTCCAGCTACGTGTTCACCGAGAACCTGGGCCGGGCGCATCGCGTGGCCGCGGCGATCGAGGCGGGCATGTGCTTCGTCAACAGCCAGAACGTGCGCGACCTGCGCCAGCCCTTCGGCGGCACCAAAGCCTCGGGCACCGGGCGCGAGGGCGGCACCTGGAGCTACGAGGTGTTCCTGGAGCCGAAGAACATCGCCGTGTCGCTCGGGTCGCACCACATCCCGCATTGGGGGACCTGATGGCCAGGAAAGCATTCACCGCGGGAGCGCGGAGGTCGCATGGGTAAGCTGGCGCTGGCAGCGAAGATCACGCACGTTCCCTCCATGTACCTGAGCGAGCTGCCCGGCGCGCGGCAGGGCACGCGGCAGGACGCGATCGACGGGCACAGGGAGATCGGCCGGCGCTGCCGGGAGCTGGGCGTGGACACCATCGTCGTGTTCGACACGCACTGGCTGGTCAATGCCAACTACCACGTGCTGTGTTCGCCGCACTACCAGGGCCGCTACACCAGCAACGAACTGCCGCACTTCATCGCCAACATGGAGTTCGCGTTTCCCGGCAATCCGAAGCTGGGCAAGCTGCTGGCGGAAGTTTGCAACGAGTGGGGCGTGGAGACGCTGGCGCACGAGGCGACCACGCTGCATCCCGAGTACGGCACGCTGGTCCCCATGCGCTACATGAACCAGGACCAGCACTTCCAGGTGGTGTCGGTCTCCGCCCTGTGCATGGCGCACTACCTGAACGACAGCGCGCGGCTGGGCTGGGCCATGCGGCGCGCGGTGGAAGACCACTACGACGGCACCGTGGCCTTCTTCGCCAGCGGCTCCCTGTCGCACCGCTTCGCGCAGAACGGGCTCGCGCCCGAGTACGCGTTCAGGATCTGGAGCCCCTTCCTGGAGCAGCTCGACCACGAGGTCGTGCGCATGTGGCAGGCCGGCGAGTGGCAGGCCTTCTGCGGGATGCTGCCGGAGTACGCGGCCAAGGGCCACGGCGAAGGCTTCATGCACGACACGGCGATGCTGCTAGGCGCGCTGGGCTGGTCGGAGTACAAGGGGAAGGCTGAAGTGGTGACTCCCTACTTCGGCGCCTCCGGCACGGGCCAGATCAACGCCGTGTTCCCGGTCACGCCGGTGAGCGGCAACGCGATCCCCAAGGCGCAGGCCTCATCGGCCGAGGGCTACACCAACGTCGCCCAGCGTCTGTGAAATTGGAATCTGACCCCAATTCGTCATGCCCCACTGCGTCATCCTCTACACGCCCGACATCGAGAAGAAGACGGACGTGAGCGCGCTGTGCCGCAAGCTCGCGGATCGCATGCTCACCGTGCTCGATGAGCAGGGCAGGCAGGTGTTCCCCACGGGCGGCACCCGGGTGCTGGCCTATCCGGCGGCGCATTCCGCGGTGGCGGACGGCAAGGGGGACTACGGCTTCATGTACCTGAACGTCCGCATGGGAATGGGGCGCAGTGAGGCGGTGAAGAAGAAGGCGGGCGACGACCTGATGGACGTGGTCAGGCAGCACTTCGCGCCGATCTTCGAGCAGGAGCTGCTGGGCATCACCCTGCAGATCGACGAGAGCCCCGGCCAGGTCTACGACGCCAAGCACAGCACGCTGCACCCGCTGTTCAACAAATGAGCTTTTCACCGGAACTGGTCCAGCAGCTCGCCCGCGAGCTGCACGAGAGCGAGAAGTCGCGCGTGCAGGTGGAGCACTTCTCCAGGCGCCACGCGGGCATGAGCATCGAGGACGGCTATGCCGTCTCGCGCGCGTGGGTGGCAATGAAGATCGCCGAAGGGCGGCAGGTGCGCGGCCACAAGATCGGCCTGACCTCGCGCGCCATGCAGCAGTCCAGCCAGATCGACGAGCCGGACTACGGCACGCTGCTGGACGACATGTTCTTCGAGCCCGGCGACATCCCGGCCGGGCGCTTCATCGCGCCGCGCGTAGAGGTGGAGCTGGCCTTCGTCCTCAAGCGCCGGCTGCAGGGCGCCCAGGTCGGCGTCGACGAGGTGCTCGAAGCGACGGACCACGTCCAGCCGGCCATCGAGATCATCGACGCGCGCATCGAGCAGTTCGACCGCCACACCAAGGTGATGCGCAAGGTCTACGACACCATCAGCGACAACGCAGCGAACGCCGGCATCGTGCTGGGCGGCCGCAAGGTGAAGCCGCACGAGGTCGACCTGCCCTGGGTGGGCGCGGTGCTGCGCCAGAACGGCGTGGTGGAGGAGACCGGGCTCGCCGCCGGCGTGCAAGGCCATCCCGCCGTGGGCATCGCCTGGCTGGCGCAGAAGCTCGCACCCTGGGGCGAGTGCCTCGAGGCCGGCGAGGTCGTGCTCGCAGGTTCCTTCACGCGCCCGGTGGCCGCGAAACGCGGCGACCTGTTCGATGCCGATTACGGGCCCCTGGGCCGCTTCCAGTTCCGCTTCGTCTGAGGAGACCCGAATGAAAACCCCCGTCAACGCCTTCAAGAAGGCCATCGCCGAAAAGCGCACCCAGGTCGGCCTGTGGGTGAGCCTCATGGGCCCGCTGAACACCGAGATCTGCGCGGCCGCCGGCTTCGACTGGCTGCTGCTCGACGCCGAGCACACGCCCAACGACCCGATGAACCTGATGCAGCAGTCGCAGGTGATCGCGGCCTACCCCGGCGTGCACGCCATCGCGCGCGTGCCCATGGGCCACGGCTACGTGGGGCAGGCGCTCATCAAGCAATACCTCGACGTCGGCATCCAGACCTTGCTCGTGCCGATGGTGGAAACGGCGGAACAGGCCCGCGAGCTGGTGCGCTGCATGCGCTACCCGCCCGAGGGCATTCGCGGCATGGCGGCGACGCGCGCCTCGGGCTGGGGGCGCAACGCGGCCTACGCCAAGGAAGCCAATCGCGAGGTCTGCCTGCTGGTGCAGGTGGAGACGCAGGAAGGCGTGCGCAACGTCGACGCGATCGCCGCGGTGGACGGCGTCGACGGCGTCTTCATCGGCCCGTCGGACCTCTCCGCCGCCTTCGGCCACGTGGGCGATCCCTGGCACTCCGACATGCTGAAGCTGCACGAAGACCTGTTCGCGCGCATCAAGAAGGCGGGCAAGGCCATCGGCATCCTCACGCTCGACGAGCCGCTGGCGCGCAAGCACATCGAGATGGGCGCCACCTTCATCGCCGTGGGCACCGACAGCAACCTGCTGGTGAAGTCCACCAGCGCGCTGTCGGCCAAATTCAAGGGCTCCGCGGCGCAGCCGGCCGCCAAGGGCAACTACTGACCATGGCCGAAAGCCCCAGGCGACGCTTCCGTTCGTCGACCATCTCCGAAGGCCTGATCCGCGCCACCACGCGCAGCTTCCTGCTGGGGCTGGGGCTGGACGAGGAGGAGCTCCAGCGCCCGCGCGTCGGCGTGTTCCATACCGGCGGCGAGATGAGCCCGTGCAACATGAACCTGCGCGAGCAGGCCCAGCACGCCAAGACCGGCATCTACGCCGCGGGCGGCATGCCGCACGAGTGCCCGGTCGTCTCGATCTCCGACGGCCTGACGATGGCCCATTCGGGCATGCGCTTCTCGCTGATCTCGCGCGAACTGATCGCCGACAGCGTGGAGGCGTCGACGCGCGGCCACCAGTGGGACGGCATCTTCGCGATCGGCGCCTGCGACAAGAACCTGCCCGGCCTCATGATGGGCATCGTCCGCTGCAACGTGCCCGGCGTGTTCGTGCACGGCGGCGCGGCAATCCCGGGGCAGCTGCAGGGCCGCGACGTGAACGTCGTCAACACCTACGAGACCATCGGCAAGGTGCTGGCCGGCGCGGCCAGCGAGGACGACCTGGCGGACATGAGCCATGCCTGCCTGCCCACCGCGGGCGCGTGCGCCGGGCAGTTCACCGCCAACACGATGGGCATGGTGTCGGAGGCCTTGGGGCTGGCGCCGATCGGCTCCTCCATGGTTCCTGCCGTGTTCAGCGAACGCGCGCCGCTGATGCGCCGGGCCGGCCGGCAGCTGATGGCTGCGGTGATGGGCGAGGCGCCGCTGCCGCGCGACATCGTCACCCGCAAGGCGCTCGAGAACGCGTGCGC
The DNA here is from genome assembly GCF_057784995.1 of Ramlibacter sp. G4-7. Taxonomy (NCBI): domain Bacteria; kingdom Pseudomonadati; phylum Pseudomonadota; class Betaproteobacteria; order Burkholderiales; family Comamonadaceae; genus Ramlibacter; species Ramlibacter sp. G4-7. Next base: position 20,453 of record NZ_JBYNTT010000025.1, on the reverse strand, counting down.
CGTCGTGTCGGCCACCGGCGGCTCCACCAACGCCGCCCTGCACCTGCCGGCCATCGCGCACGAGGCCGGCATCCGCTTCCACCTCGACGACGTCGCCGAGGTCTTCGCGCGCACGCCCTTGATCGGCAACCTGAGCCCCGGCGGCCAGTACCTCGCGCGCGACGTCTACTACGCCGGTGGTGCACAGGTGATCCTGCGCGAACTGCTGCGTGGCGGGCACCTGCATGGCGATGCGCTGACCTGGACCGGGCGCAGCCTGGCCGAGGAACTCGCGGATGCTGCGCAGCCGGACGGCCGCGTCGTGCGCAAGGTCGAGGAAGCGATCTCGCGCGACGGTGGCGTCGCGGTCCTGAAGGGAAATCTCTGCCCGGACGGCGCGCTGCTGAAGGTCGCCGGCCTGCAGGCGCTGGTGCACAGCGGGCCGGCGCGGGTCTTCGAATCCGAAGAGGAAGCGCAAGCCGCCGTGCAGAACCGCCGTTACGAAGCCGGCGACGTGATCGTGATCCGCAACGAAGGTCCGCGCGGCAGCCCCGGCATGCGCGAGATGCTGGGCATCACCGCGCTACTGTACGGGCAAGGCATGGGCGACCGGGTCGCCCTGCTCACCGACGGCCGCTTCTCCGGCGCGACCCGCGGGCTGTGCATCGGTTATGCAGGGCCCGAGGCCGCGGCGGGCGGGCCGATCGCGGCGCTGCGCGACGGTGACCGCATCCACATCGACGCGCGGCCGCAGGCCCGCAGCATTCGCGTGGACCTGTCGGATGCCGAGGTGGCCCAGCGCCTCGCCGCCCGCGAACCCCGGCCGCAGCCGCGCGGCGGATTGCTGGAAAAATACGCCGCGACCGTGCGGCCCGCGCGCCAGGGCGCCGTCACCCATTCGGGTGGCGTCGTCTGGCTGCGGGACGAATCCTGAACCACGAACCCCCAACCGAGGAGACACCATGACCGTCAACCGCCGCCAGGCCCTGCAATCCGCCGGGGCCGCCGCCCTGCTCGCCGCCATCGGCCGCGATGCCTTCGCCCAGGCGCAGATCGAAACGACCAAGATCGTCACCGGCTTCGCCGCCGGGGGCACCTCGGACACCACCTGCCGCCGCGTGGCGCAGAGGCTGCAGGGCGACTTCGCGAAGGTGGCGGTGGTCGAGAACAAGACCGGCGCGGGCGGCCAGATCGCCGTCACGACCGTGAAGGCGGCCGCCCCGGACGGCACGACCATCCTGCAGACGCCGACCTCCATCCTCACGATCTATCCGCACATCTACAAGAAGCTGCCGTACGAGCCGCTGGCGGACCTCACGCCGGTGACGCTGGGCTGCGTGTTCGACTTCGGCCTCGCGGTCGGACCCGCGGTGCCCGCCAGCGTGCGCAGCGTCAGCGACTTCGTCAGCTGGGTAAAGGCCAACCCGCAGGGCGGCAACTTCGGGTCGCCCGCGGCCGGGTCCACGCCGCACTTCATCGGCGCGCTGCTCGGCAAGGTCGGCGGCGTGGAACTCAAGCACGCCGCCTACCGCGGCACGCAGCCCGCGATGCTGGACCTCGTGGGCGGCAACATCTCCGCCGTCTCCGGCCCCATCGGCGACCTGACGCAGCACCTGGCCACCGGCAAGGTCCGCCTCCTGGCGACCTCCGGCAGCAAGCGCAGCCGCTTCGCGCCCGACGTCCCCACCTACGCCGAACAGGGCTTCCCGACGCTGACGCACAGCGAGTGGTTCGCCTTCTTCCTGCCGGCCAAGGCCAGCCCCGAGCTCGTCGCGCGCCTGAACGCCTCCATGAAGACGGCGCTGGCCCACAAGGACGTCGTCGACGGCCTGGCCACCTTCGGCCTCGAAGCGATGTCGTCCACGCCGGCGGAACTCACCGACCTGCTGCGCCGCGACACCGCCAAGTGGGCACCCATCGTCAAGCAGGTCGGCTTCACCGCCGAGGGCTGAACCCGGGGAGACCGACCATGAACGCCGTCCTGCAGAACCGCGCACCGGACATGCACCCCGAGGAGTGGGCCGCGCGCGTGCAGCTCGCCGCCGCCTACCGCATCTTCGACATGCTCGGCTGGGCCGAGATGATCTACAACCACATCACGGTGCGGCTGCCCGACAGCGTCACCCGCGGCGAGAAGCAGTTCCTGATCAACCCCTTCGGGCTGCACTACGCCGAGGTCACCGCGAGCAACCTGCTCAAGATCGACGTGCACGGCAACAAGCTGGACGCGCACAACCCGTGGCCGGTGAATCCCGCGGGCTTCACCATCCACGCCGCGATCCACGACAGCATTCCGCAGGCGCACTGCGTGATGCACACGCATACCACCAACGGGCTGGCGGTGGCCTGCACCGAAGGCGGGCTGGCGCAGAACAACTTCTATTCGGCGCAGCTGCACGACATGGTGGCGTACCACGACTTCGAGGGCATCACCATCCACGCCGACGAGGCGCCGCGCCTGCTGGCCAGCCTGGGCGACAAGCCGCTGATGATCCTGCGCAACCACGGGCTGCTGGCGGCCGGCCCCACCCTGCCCCTGACTTTCGTGCGCCTGTGGACGCTGCAGCGCGCCTGCGACATCCAGGTCGCGCAGGCGGCCCTGGGCAAGGCGATCGCCATCCCCGAAGCGGTGGCCAGGAAGACCACGGTCGACTCCTTCCAGTTCGACCAGCGCTTCGGCGCCGGGCAGGACGTCTTCGATGCGATGACACGGATGGTGGAACAGCGCTCGGGCACCAGCTACAAATCATGAAGGTCTGCATCTACGGCGCCGGCGCCATCGGCGGCTGGATCGGGGTGAAGCTCGCGCGCGCGGGCTGCGAGGTGGGCGTCGTGGCGCGTGGCGCCACGCTACAGGCCTTGCAATCCGAGGGGCTGCGCCTGCAGGAAGCCGGCGAGACGCTCACCGTGCCGGTCAAGGCCAGTGCTTCGCCCGCCGACCTCGGCGTGCAGGACCTGGTCGTCGTGGCCGTCAAGGCGCCGGCCATGGCCGATGTCGCGCAAGCCATCCGCCCGCTGCTCGGCACGGACACCATGGTGCTCACCGCCATGAACGGCGTGCCCTGGTGGTTCTTCCAGGGCTTCGGCGGCGACTACCAGGGCCGCAAACTCAAGACGATCGATCCGGAAGGCTCCATCGCGCAAGCCATCCCGGCCAAGCACATCATCGGCTGCGTGGTGCATGCGAGCAACGCGCTGCGCGGCCCCGGCTTCGTGCAGCACCACTTCGGCAAGGGCCTGATCGTGGGCGAGCCGTCCGGGGCGAAGTCGCAGCGGGTGCTGCAACTGGTCGAACTGCTGCGCAAGGCCGGCTTCGACGCCACCTTGTCCGAGCAGATCCAGAAGGACGCCTGGTACAAGCTCTGGGGCAACATGACGGTCAATCCGATCAGTGCGATGACCGGCGCCACCACCGACCTGATCCTCGGCGACGACCTCGTGCGCGGCTTTGTCTCCGCCGTGATGCTGGAGGCGCGCGAGATCGGCGCGCGCATCGGCATCCCGATCGCGCAGACGCCGGAGGACCGGCACCAGGTCACGCGCAAGCTCGGGTCCTTCAAGCCGTCCATGCTGCAGGACGTCGAAGCCGGCAAGCCGGTGGAGATCGATGCGCTGGTGGCGGTGGTGAAGGAGCTCGGCGAAATGACCGGCGTGCCCACCCCTTTCACCGACGCCTTGCTGGGCCTGTCCCGCCTGCACGCCCGCGTGCACGGCCTGTACTGAGATGGCGGCGATCCCGGCGCCGGCGCGCGCCATCAGCGGCGCCGCTTTTGCCACGCTGCTGCTGATCGCCCTGATGATGGGCGCCAACCACGTGGCGGCGCGCATTGCCTTCAACAACGGCGCCGACGTGGCGACCGCCGTCGTCTTCCGCAGCACGGTGACGGCGCTGGTGATCGTCGCGATCCTGGCCTCGCAAGGTGTGCGCGTGCGCTTCACGGCGCGGCACAAGCGCTCCCTGCCCGCGATCGGCCTGCTGATCGGCGTGCAGAGCCTGTGCCTGTATTCCGCGGTCGCGCGGCTGCCGGTGGCGCTGGCGCTGCTGGCCTTCAACACCTACCCGATCTGGACGGCGTTCTGGTCCTTCGTCGTGTACCGCAAGCAGCCGGAGAAAGCGATGCTGGTGGCGATGCCGGTCATCCTGGTCGGCCTCGCGCTGGCGCTGGACGTGTTCGGCGCGACCTCGGGCCTCGGCGCTTCCGGCCAGTGGGCGCGCATCGGCGCCGGCGTGGGCTTCGCGCTCGCGGCCGCGGCGACCTTCGGGCTGGCCCTGGTGCTGACGCAGCACGAAGCGGGCGACGTCGACGGACGCGTGCGCACGGCCACGACCATGTCGATCGCGGGGCTGGTGGCGCTGGTCATGGTCGTGTCGCAAGGCGGCTTCCACCTGCCGACGGCGCCGGCGGGCTGGGGCGGGCTGGCGGCGCTGACCTTCCTCTACGGCACCGCCTTCACCATCATGTTCACCGTGCTGCCGCGCCTGGGCGTGGTCGGCAACTCCGCGATCATGAACGTGGAGCCGGTGTTCGCGCTGGTGCTGGCGTGGCTGATCCTGGGGCAGGCGATCGCGCCCGTGCAGGTGGGCGGGGCCCTGCTGGTGGTGGGGGCGGTGATGGCGCTGGGGCTGCGCAAGAAGTGATCGGAATGGCGCGGTGCGGTTAGCTCCGCTCACCGTCCGCCTCAGCGAACCCCCACCGCCTCCGCTCACTCCACCGCCACCGGCACCCGCGGCGCCAGCGCGCACATCAGCTCGTAGCCCAGCGTCCCGGCGCTGGCGGCGATCTCGTCGATCGTCACGACCGCGCCATTCGAGGCGCGTCCCCACAAGGTGACCTCGCTGCCGAACCCGGCCTCGGGGACGGGGCCCAGGTCCACGGCCACCATGTCCATGCTGACCCGCCCGACCAGGCGCGTGCGCACGCCATCCACCAGCACCGGGGTGCCCGTGGTGCAGTGCCGCGGGTATCCGTCCGCATAGCCGCAGGCCACGACGCCGATGCGCACCGGCGCCTCGGCGGTGAAACTGGAGCCGTAGCCCACCGTGTCGCCGGCCCGCAATTGCTGCACTGCAAGAATCCGGCTGGCGAGCGTCATCGTGGGCTGCAACTGCCAGTGCGCGATGTCGTGCTCGGGGAAGTCCGGCGCACTGCCGTACACGGCGATGCCGGGGCGGATCCAGTCGCCGCGCACCGAGGGGTCGGCGGCGTGGCGCAGGGAAGCCGCGCTGTTGGACAGCGAGCGCTCGCCGGGCAGGTCCCGGGTCGTCTCGGCGAACACGCGCAGCTGGTGGGCTATGCCGCGCGGGCCGTCGGCATCGCTGAAATGCGTCATCAGCGAGATCTCCTCCACCTGCGGCAACGCGTCCAGCCGCGCCCAGGCCGAGCGCAGGCGCTGCGGCCCGAAGCCCAGGCGGTTCATGCCCGAGTTCATCTTGAGGAAGACGCGGTGCGGCACCTGCGTCTTGTGCGCGGCCAGCCATTCGATCTGCTCGTCGCAGTGCACCGCGTGCCAGAGCCCCAGGCGCGAACACAGCTCCAGGTCGCGCGGCTCGAACACGCCTTCCAGCAACAGGATGGGGCCGCGCCAGCCGAGGGCGCGCACCCGTTCGGCCTCGGTCAGGTCCAGCAGGGCGAAACCGTCGGCGCCCCGCAACGCGCTGTACACCCGCTCGATGCCGTGGCCGTAGGCGTTGGCCTTGACGACCGCCCAGACCTTCGCGTCGGGGGCGGCGGCGCGCATGCGCTCCAGGTTGTGGCGCAGGGCCTCGGTGTGGATGGTGGCGAGGATGGGACGCGGCATGACGGGGGCTTTCGATGCCATTCTGTCATTACCCAGCGTGATATAACCCCGTGTCCCTGGGAGACAGCACAACCTTGAAGGGCCCCGTCCGCAGGAACAGGGGCCCCGCCTACACACGCACGCATGAAGCGCGGTTTCTACACGATCATGGCGGCGCAGTTCTTCTCGTCGCTTGCCGACAACGCGCTGTTCATTGCGGCGGTCGAACTGCTCAAGTCCTCCCGTGCCGCGCCCTGGCAGGCGGCGGCGCTGGTGCCCATGTTCGCGCTGTTCTATGTGGTGCTGGCTCCCTTCGTCGGCGCCTTTGCCGACGCCAAACCCAAGGGACAGGTCATGTTCTACAGCAACGCCATCAAGGTGGTGGGCTGTCTCATGATGCTGTTCGGCTCGCATCCGCTGCTGGCGTATGCGATCGTGGGCCTGGGCGCAGCCGCCTACTCGCCCGCCAAGTACGGCATCCTCACCGAACTGCTGCCGCCTTCGCAGCTGGTGAAGGCCAACGGCTGGATCGAGGGGCTCACCATCGCCTCCATCATCCTGGGCATCCTGCTGGGCGGCCAGCTCGTGGGCCACGCGCTGTCCTCGCGCATGCTCGCGCTGGACCTCCCCCTCCTCACCACCGGTGTCGACACGCCGCCCGAAGCCGCGATCTCGGTCCTGATCTTCGTGTACGCCCTGGCGGCCTGGTTCAACACACGCATCCCGCGCACCGAAGTCGAGATGCGGCCGCTGCCCAAGAACCCGCTGGAACTGGTGCCGGACTTCTGGAGCTGCAACGGCCGGCTGTGGCACGACCGCCTCGGCCAGATCTCGCTGGCGACCACGACGCTGTTCTGGGGGGTGAGCGGCAACCTGCGCTACATCATCCTCGCGTGGAGCGCCGCCGCCCTGGGCTACAGCACGACCCAGGCCTCCTCGCTGAGCGGCGTCGTCGCGCTGGGGACGGCCGTCGGCGCGATTGCCGCATCGATCCGCGTGCGGCTGGACCGTGCGACCAGCGTCATGCCGCTGGGCATCGCGATGGGCCTGCTGGTCGTCTGCATGAACTTCATCGGCAACGCCTGGCTCGCCGCCCCCTTCCTGATCCTCATGGGCGCACTGGGCGGTTACCTGGTCGTGCCGATGAACGCGCTGCTGCAGCACCGCGGCCACAACCTGATGGGCGCCGGGCGGTCCATCGCAGTGCAGAACTTCAACGAGCAGGCCTGCATCCTGGGCCTGGGCGCGTTCTACAGCCTGTCGGCCGGCCTGGGCCTGTCCGCGTTCGGCGCGATCACGGCGTTCGGCCTCGTGGTCGCCGGCGTGATGTGGCTGATCCAGCGCTGGCACAAGCGCAACTGCGTCGTGCACAAGGACGAAGTGGATCACCTCCTGGAGATCGCCCGGCACGACAACGTGCATGGCTGAACGCGGTGGCCGGCTGGCGCCGGTGCTGGCGCTGGTCGTCAATGCCTTCGTCTGGGGCTGCTCCTGGTGGCCCTTCCGCTCCCTGCAGGACCAGGGCATGCATGCCCTGTGGTCCACCGCCCTCGTCTACCTGGTGGCCTTCGTCGGCTTCACGCTGCTGCGGCCCGCGGCCTTGCCGGAGCTCCTGCGCACGCCGGGGCTGTGGCTGCTGGCGCTCGCGGCGGGGCTGACCAACGTCGGCTTCAACTGGGCGGTCAGCATCGGCGACGTCGTGCGCGTGGTGCTGCTGTTCTACCTGATGCCCGCCTGGTCGGTGCTGCTCGCCTGGCTGCTGCTGGGGGAGCGGCCGTCGGCGGCGGGTCTGGGCCGGCTGCTGCTGGCGCTGGCAGGCGTCGCCACCGTGCTGGATACGGCCGGCACCGGCCTGCCCTGGCCGCGCGTGCTGCCCGAGTGGCTGGCGCTGGCGGGCGGCTTCAGCTTCGCGCTCACCAACGTCATGCTGCGCCGCCTCAATTTCGTGACCGCCGGCTCGCGGGTGCTCGCCATGTTCGGCGGCGGCATGCTGCTGGCCGGCGGCGTCGCCTTCGCCGGCACGCAACACGGCGGCATCGCGCCGCTGCCCATGCTGCATGGCAGCGGCTGGCTGCTGGCGCTCCTGCTTGCCGCGGGATTCCTGGCCGCCAACCTCGCCTTGCAGTACGGCGCCTCGCGCCTGCCGGCGCACACGACCGCCCTGGTCATGCTGTCCGAGGTGGTGTTCGCCAGCCTCTCCTCGGTGGCGCTGGGCGCGGCGCAGCTCACGCCCCGCACCCTGGCCGGCGGCGCGCTGATCCTCGGGGCCGCCGCCTGGTCGGCCTGGCCTCGCGCCCGCGGGCGTGGCGGCGCACAATAGCCGCATGGCCAGCGTCTACGACTTCGAAGCGCAGCGCATGGGCGGGCAGCCCGTGCCCCTGTCGCAGTTCCGCGGCAAGCCCTTGCTGATCGTCAACACCGCCAGCGCCTGCGGCTTCACGCCGCAATTCGCCGGCCTGGAGGAACTGCATCGCCGCTACGGCGAGCGCGGACTGGTGGTGCTGGGGTTTCCCTGCAACCAGTTCGGCCACCAGGACCCGGGCAGCAACGAGGAGATCGCAAGCTTCTGCCAGGTGAACTACGGCGTGAGCTTCCCGATGATGCAGAAGACGGATGTCAACGGCGCCGAGGCGCATCCGCTCTATCGCTGGCTCACCGCCGAAGCGCCGGGGCTGCTCGGCTCCAAGGCGATCAAGTGGAACTTCACGAAGTTTCTGGTGGGCAAGGACGGCCACGTCCTCAAGCGCTATGCGCCACAGGACGCGCCGCAGAAGCTGGCGAAGGACATCGAGGCGGCGCTGGCGGCCTGAGCGCCCATTGCTGGGGTTCGCGTCCCCTCGCCGGCCGCGGCGTGCGCTGCGCTTTGCGCCGCCACCCTGCGCGAACCGGGCGGGCGCCCTGCGCCCACGCCAGCCACGCACCACCCCTTTACCCCGCCAGCGCCTCGTCCAGCAGTTCCACCCAGTGCCTCACCGGCAACGCCGTCCCGCCTTGCAAGTGCTGGATGCACCCGATGTTCGCCGACAGGATCGCCTGCGGCTGCAGCGCGTCCAGGTGTCCCAGCTTGCGGTCGCGCAAGGTGTGCGCGATGTCCGGGTGCAGCACGGAATAGGTGCCGGCCGAGCCGCAGCACAGGTGCGATTCGTTCAGCGCGACGCGCACCGTGAAGCCCAGGGCGGACAGGCCCTGCTCGACGCCACCGCGCAGCTTCTGCCCGTGCTGCAAGGTGCACGGCGGGTGGTAGGCGAAGGTGCCGGGCCGCGCCTTCACCTTGTCCCGCAGCGCCGGCACGAGGTCCGGCAGCAGCTCGCTCAGGTCACGCGTGAGGGCGGCTATGCGCCGGGCCTTCTGCGCGTAGGCAGTGTCGTGCTGCAGGTAGTGCCCGTACTCGCGCACGGTCACGCCGCAGCCCGAGGCGTTCATCACGATCGCCTCGACTTCGCCGCGCTCCACGGACGGCCACCAGGCGTCGATGTTGCGGCGCATCTGTTCGCGGCCGGCGTCCTGCTCGTTCAGGTGGAACTTCAGCGCGCCGCAGCAACCCGCCTGCGGCGCGACCACCGCCTGGATGCCGGCCGCATCGAGCACGCGCGCCGTGGCGCTGTTGATGTTGGGCATCATGGCCGGCTGCACGCAGCCGGCGAGCAGCAGCACCTTGCGCGCATGCCCGCGCGTGGGCCAGTTCCCCGCGTCCTGCTTCGCGGGCACCTTCTCGCGCAGTCGACCCGGCAGCAGCCCGCGCATCGCCTGGCCCAGCTTCATGGCCGGAGCGAACAGCGGCGACGTCAGCCCCGCGCCCAGGCTCCAGCGCAAGGCCCGCGACGGTGCGCCGCGCGGCACCTTGCGATCGACGATGTCGCGGCCGATGTCCACCAGGCGCCCGTAGTCCACGCCGCTCGGGCAGGTGCTCTCGCAGTTACGGCAGGTCAGGCAGCGGTCCAGGTGCAGCTGCGTCTTGCGCGTGGGCTGCGCGCCTTCGAGCACCTGCTTCATGAGGTAGATGCGGCCCCGCGGTCCGTCGAGCTCGTCGCCCAGCACCTGGTAGGTCGGGCAGGTCGCGGTGCAGAAGCCGCAGTGCACGCACTTGCGCAGGATGGCTTCGGCCTCCTCGCCTTCGGGCGTGCCCAGGAATTCCGGGGAAAGAGATGTCTGCATCAGGAGTCCGGGTACAGCCGGCCGCGGTTGAAGATGCCCGCGGGGTCGAACTGCTGTTTCAGTCGTTGGTGGAGCGCGGCAAGGGCAGGGGCGAGCGGCGTGAAGCGGCGCGAGGCATCGGTGCGCGAAGTGCGGAACAGGGTTGCGTGACCGCCTGCTCGCACCGCGGCCTCCCGCAGGCGGGCAGCATCGTCGGCGGAAGCGCCCACCCAGCGCTGGCCGCCATGCCACTCGACGAGCGGCGGCTCGGGCAGTTCCAGCACCGGCGCAGTCTGCGGCACCGACAGGCGCCAGAGCTCCCGCCCCGCGCCGGCAGCGAACCAGGGCAGGCTCTGCTCGCGCAAGGCGGCCCACAGCGCGGCGGCATCCTCCAGGCGTTCGCCACCCAGCACACGGCAGGCGGATTCGACGGCGGCCCCGGCGCCGCGCAGGCGCAGGTACAGCGTGCCGGCGCCCTCTTCCTCCAGCCAGCAGCTCGCATTGAGCGGCAAGGGCTGCCCGCCCCAGGCGTTCAGGCGCTGCAGGGCCTCGGCCTGAGACAGCCGGAAGCGCAAGCTGGCTTCCGCCGTCGGGACCGGCAGCACCTTCAGGCTCACTTCGGTGAGGAGCCCCAGCGTGCCGAGGGCGCCGGCCATGAGGCGCGACACGTCGTAGCCCGCCACGTTCTTCATCACCTGGCCGCCGAAGACAAGTGACTCGCCGCGCCCGTTGACCATCTGCACGCCCAGCACGAAATCCCGCACGGACCCGGCGCTCGCACGCGCCGGGCCCGCCAGCCCGGCGGCCACCATGCCACCCACGGTGGCGCCCGGCGCGAAATGCGGCGGCTCGAACGGCAGGCACTGGCCGCTGGCGGCCAGCACCTGTTCCAGGTCCGCCAGCGGCGTGCCCGCGCGCACCGTCACCACCAGCTCGCTGGGCTCGTAGCTGACGATGCCGGACAGCGACCGCGTGTCCAGCGGCTCGCCTTCCAGCCGCTCCCCGTAGAAGTCCTTGCTGCCGCCGCCGCGGATGCGCAGCGGCGTACCCGCGGCGGCGGCGACGCGGACGCGGTCCTGGACTTCGGCGATCAGGGCTTCCATGGGCGGCGATGTTACGGCGCGCCGGCGCGGCATCCCGCCGCACCGGGCTTGAAATGATTTGCGCTCAGTCGATGAAGAAATTGGCGGGCAGGCCCGGAACCTCCACCCGCGCGGCAAGAACGCAGCCGGAGTGCGGGAAGGCGGCGAGTTCCTCCGCCGGCCGCCCCTGGCGCGCGCTGGTGAGGTACAGGCTGCGTCCGTCCCGGCCGCCGAAGCAGGGCATGGTGGGGCAGCGCAGCGGCACCTCGAAGGCGGCCAGCACCTCGCCGCCCGGCGACAGGCGCAGCACGCGCCCGCCTTCGAACATCGCCACCCAGTAGCAGCCTTCCGCGTCGACGGCGGCGCCGTCCGGCCGGCCTTCGTAACCGGGCTGCCCCGGCTTCCAGCCGGCGGGCTTGTCGGCAAAGCGCCGGAACACGCGGTGCCTGCGCATCACGTTGGCGCGTGCCTCCCAGTCCCAGGCATGGATCGTATGGGCCGCCGTGTCGCTCCAGTAGAGCGTGTGCTGGTCCGGAGACCACGCCAGGCCGTTGGCGCTGGTCGCGTTGTGCGCCTTCAGTTGCACGATCGGCTTGCCGCGCTCGCCGTTGTCCGGGCGGCAGTCCACGCTGTAGAGATCGGCCTTGCGCGCGTCCTTTGGTTCGTAATAGGTGCCGGCCCAGAAGCGCCCGGCCGGGTCGGCCTTGCCGTCGTTGAAGCGCGTGGTGGCGCCATGCTGGAAGCGCACGATGGGCTCCAGCGCGCCGGCCCAGCCCCGCGCGCGGTAGACGCCGTCGCGCAAGGCGAGCACCAGTCCGCCGCCGGCCGCCGGCGCGATGCAGCCGGGCTCCTGCGGCAAGGACCAGGCCTCCTGCGTGCCGCCGGCCGGATGCCAGCGGCGCACCCGGCGGCCCGGGATGTCGACCCAGTACAGGCGCTGCTCCCGTGGATGCCAGAACGGTGACTCGCCCACGCCGTCGGGCCCGGCCACGGCGAGCTCCCAATTCATGCGGGGTCCTCCAGCGCGATCGCCACCTCGGCGAGCAGCGATTCACCCGGCTGCAGCAGCGCCACGCCGAGGTCGGCCGCGGACGCCCCCGAGGCATAGAGGTGCACGGCGTTGGGCGAGTGGCTGGCCGGCACGAGCAGCAGGCCGTCGTCCTGCAGCGCCACGCACAGGCGCGTGAGCCCGGAGCGCAGCGCCAGGCGCGCGGGACCGCCACCCACCGCGAGCGCGCCGTCCCAGCCTTCGAAGCAAAGCTGCGCGGGGATGTGGTCGATCGCGCCGGCCAGCCCCGCGTCGGCGCTGCGGTGCGCCGGCAGGAAGTCGGCATCGAACACGCAGTGCGCCGTTGCGCGGGCGTCCACGCGTGCGCCTTTCCACCGCGGCAGCGCGATGCGCCAGCCGAGCCCGGCCGGCGCCGCCTGTCGCGACTGGTTGGTCAGCGCCAGCGTCAATTCCAGGCCGGAAGGCCGCAGCCGCACGGTGTGCGAGCAGTCGAAGGCGAACGGCCAGGAGGCGGCCGAACGGTGCTCGTAAGCCAGCATGGCGTAGCTGTCGTCGCCATCGAGCACGGACCATGGCCGCTGCCAGGCCAGCCCCTGGATCGACAGCGGCGGGTCGCCCGCGTGCCGCACCAGTGGCTGCTGGGTGCCGCGCCAGACCACCTCGGCATGCCCGATGCGGTTGGAAAAAGGCACGAGCGGGCGGACACCGTCTCCGGACAGCATGGCCTGGCCGTCACGCCACAGCCCGGTGACGGCACCGCCTTGCTCGGGCGCGAGTTCACAGCGCAGCCTGCCGGCCCGCAGTTCGATCATGGGCTTGTCTCCTGGTCCTGCCTTTCCATTGTGCACGGCAGGGCGCGTCCTTGGCCCAAGGTCCAAGTTGCCCGACCGTGCCGCGGCTGTCCAGAATGCCCGCGGGACCGGAGGAACCCGAACGATGCGCCTGGACCCCCAGATCTCGCTGCTGGCTGCCCTGTTGGTGCTGCTCGTTGGCACCCTGCTGAACCGGCGCATCGGCCTGCTGGCGCGCTACAACATCCCCGACCCGATCACCGGCGGACTGCTGTTCGCCGTCGTGGCCTCGGTCGTTGCCAGCGCCGGCGGCGGCCACGTGGCCATCGACCAGACCCTCAAGCCGCTGCTGCTCCTGTTGTTCTTCGCCGGCGTCGGCATGGGCGCCGACCTGCGCCTGCTGGGGCGCGGCGGCAAGGCGCTGGCGATCTTCCTGGTCGTCCTTTTCCCCTACATCCTGGTGCAGAACGCGGTGGGCGTCGCCGGCGCGCTGGGGCTGGACCTGCATCCCATCTTCGGGCTCGTCTCGGGCTCCATCACGCTGGTGGGCGGGCACGGCACGGGCGCCGCGTACGCGGAGCGCTTCGCCGACGTGAACAACCTGCAGTCGGTGATGGACCTGTCCATGACCGTGGCGACGCTGGGCCTGATCATCGGGGGCATCATCGCCGGCCCCGTGGCGCAGTACCTGATCACGCGCAACGGCCTGCGCTCGGAAGCGGCGCAGGACGCCGCGGCCGAGGGGGACCGGGTCGAGCCGGAGAAGGTGACCAGCGTCGGCGTGGTGGGCGCGCTGGCGGGGATGCTGGCGGCCGTGCTCGCCGGCCAGTGGCTCGCGTCGCGCTTCTCCGGCGGCGCCATCACCGTGCCGGCCTTCCTGTGGTGCATGTTGCTGGGCGTCGCGATCCGCAACCTCGGGCCCTTCGTCGGCCTGCGCTTCGACGACCGTGCTTCGGACCTCATCGCCGGTGTCTGCCTGTCGCTCTTCCTGGTGATGACCATGATGGCGCTGGACCTGGTGGAGGTGGCGCTCGCAGCCGGCCCGCTGCTGCTGATCCTCGCGCTGCAGGTCCTGGTCATCGTCCTGTACGCGCTCGTCGTCTGTTTTCGCTTCATGGGCAGGGACTACGAGGCAGCCGTGACCTGCGCCGCCTTCATCGGCTTTTCCATGGGATCCACCGCGACGGCCATGGCCAACATGCAGGCGATCACCTCGCGCTACGGGCCGGCGCCGCAGAGCTATCTCATCGTGCCGCTGGCCGGCGCCTTCTTCATCGACCTGATGAACGCCTTCCTGCTGACGCTGACGCTGTCGCTGCCGTTCATGGGCGGGGGCTGAGATGGCGCGCCTGCTGCTCGTCACCATGGTGCTGATGCTGGCCGCCTGTGGCGCCGAACCGGACACCCAGGCGCTGCGCAGCGATGTCGAGGCGCGGATTGCCCAGGCGCTTCCCGGGGGCGCGCTCGTGGTGCAGGAACTGACGCGCCGCGGCTCGCAGCGGGACCGCAAGGGCCCGCCCGGCGAGACCCGCCGCATCGTCTATTTCGATGCCGAACTGCGCCTGGCACGCGACATGGACTTCGGCGCCTGGGACGCCCCGGGCGTGGCCGGCCTGGTGTCGGCGCTGGGCGCGGGACCGAAGGGCGTGAGCGGCATCGCGTCCGGCGGCAACAAGGCCGGCGACGTCGTGGTGGCGCACGGCACCGCGCTGTACAAGCGCGAAGGCGAACGATGGGTGGCGGTGGCCGGCGGCGGCTTCCGTCCGGCGCAGGCGCCCGCGTACGCGACCAACATGCCCTCCGGCCCCGCTGCCATGCTGGACGAGATGCGAAAGGTGATCGAGTCGATCCCCAAGGAGACGGCGCCCGCTTCCCTGGCCGTCGTGCAGGAGGAGCTGACCGCCGCGCAGGCGGCCATCCGCGCGCGGCTCGCGCGCGCGAATTCGGGCTACGCGATCGCCGCCGGGCCCGAGCATGGCCAGTACCTGCGCTTCGCGCGCGCCCTCGCGCAAGCGGGCCCCGAACGCGTGGTTCCACTGGTCACGCGTGGCGGCGAGGAAAACCTGGACCTGCTGCGCGAGGGCCGGGTGCAGCTGGCGCTGGCACAGGCCGACGCCGCGCTGGCTGCCTACGAAGGCAGCGGCCCCTTCCAGCAGCGCGGGCCGGCACCGGCGCTGCGCGCCATCGGCAGCCTCTACCCGGAAGCGGTGCACGTGCTGGCGCGCTCCGACGCGCCCTTCGCCAGCCTCTCGGACCTGCGCGGCCGCCGCATTGCCATCGGCGTGCCCGGCGCCGCCTCGCGCACGACGGTGCTGCGGGTGCTGGAGGCGCACGGCATGTCCCTGCGCGATTTCCAGCCGCGCGAGCTGGCCCTGGCCGATGCGATGGTCGCGCTGGGCCGGCGCGAGCTCGATGCCGTGTTGCAGGTGATCGGCGTGCCGGCGGACAGCGTGCGGGACGCGCTTGCCGAAGTGCCTCTGAAGTTGCTGCCGCTGAACGACCGGGCAATCGCGCAGCTCGCAGCCGCACGCCGCGGCCTGTTCGCGCACACGATCCCGGCGGGCAGCTACCCCACGCAGCCGCGCGAGGTGCGGACCGTCGCCACGGCGGCCCTGCTGCTCGCGAGCGCGGAACTGTCGGAGACGGAGGTGGGGCACCTGACGCGCTTCGTGTTCCAGAAAGGCCGCGACTTCGCCGCGGCGGGCAGCGCCCAGGGCCTGCAGGTCTCCGAGGCCACCGCCCGCCAGGGACTCACCGTGCCACTGCACACAGCGGCGGCGCGGGCCTTGGCTCCCGCCTCCGCGCCGGCCGCAGTGCCACCAGCGAGCGCCGCGCGCTGACGCGCCGGGACGGGGTTCCCCCTTGTCCAGCAAGGGTGATCCTTGCGCACAGAAACCTGCTCTTCGGCGCCAAGCGCTTGGACACGCTCGCTCCCGTGCTCCCGAAGCAGGAGCGGTGCGATGGAATAAACCGTCGCTTTTCGATCCGCCGCCAACCGCCACACTGCGCTCCGAGGCACCGCGCTGGCGGACCTCGCATCCGGGGACTCGCAGGAGCAGACCCCCGGTGCCGTCGTCTTTTCCACCCTACCAGGAGACAAGCATGGCAGTCATCACGGGCACACCCGGCGCCGACTTCTTGTTCGGCACCGAGGAGAACGACACCATCACCGGGCTCGGCGGCGACGACGTCCTGAACGGCGCCGGCGGCGCCGACCAGATCGACGGCGGCGCGGACAACGACAGCTTGCAGGGAGACAGCTTCGGCTTCTTCACCGGCAAGGGCGCCGACACGCTGACCGGCGGCGCCGGCAACGACAACTTCGAGTTCTCGGTGTTCGACGGCGACTCGACGATCGGGACGCTGGACCTCGTGCGCGACTTCCAGGGTGCCGGCGTGGCCGGCGGCGACAACCTCGTGCTGCGCCCCTCCTTCTTCGTGACGGGTCCGCGCCTGAGTTTCGGCGGCGCGCGCGCCGCGACGGCCCTGGGCGCGACCCTCGGCGTCGCCGGCGATGGCGTCGCGGCCATTTTCCATACCGTCTCGGGATCCAGCACGACGGTCTTCGGCGACACCAACGACAACGGCATCTACGACGCGGACGACTTCACCCTG
This sequence comes from Ramlibacter sp. G4-7, assembly GCF_057784995.1. Lineage (NCBI taxonomy): Bacteria > Pseudomonadati > Pseudomonadota > Betaproteobacteria > Burkholderiales > Comamonadaceae > Ramlibacter > Ramlibacter sp. G4-7. The sequence continues at coordinate 4,065 of NZ_JBYNTT010000025.1, read as the reverse complement.
CGCCTGAGCGGCCGGCAGAACCTCATCGCCTCGGATTTCGGCGACACGCGGTTCGTGATCGCGGGCACGAACGGCAATGACACCATCAATGGCACGGCGGCCGGCGAGGAGATTCTGGCCCTGGGCGGCAACGACGTCGTGAACGCGCTGGGGGGTGCGGACCGCGTCGACGGCGGCAGCGGCGACGACGTCGTCCATGGTGGCGATGGAGACGACCAGGGCGACTTTCCCGGCGACATCGCCCTGCTGGGGGGCGATGGCAACGACCAGGTGTTCGGCGACGCGGGCAACGACAGCGCGGACGGCGGGGCCGGCAACGATCTCGTCAGCGGCGGGGACGGAGACGACGTCGTGTTCGGCGGATCCGGCGACGACCAGGTGTCAGGCGGCAGCGGCCTCGACTTCGTGCAGGGCGGCGAAGGCAACGACCAGCTCGATGGCGGCGACGGCGATGACGCGCTCAACGGCGGCAGCGGCAACGACACGTTGGTCGGCGGCGCGGGGGACGATACCCTCAGCGGCGACGACACCTTCTCGGGCATTCTCGGCGCCGACGTCCTCACCGGCGGTGCCGGCACCGATTCGTTTGCCTGGCACGTCAGCAGCACCAACTCCACGTCGGCGGTGCAGGACCGGGTGACGGACTTCGAGGGTGCCGGGGTCGCGGGCGGTGACGTGATCGTGCTGCGCCTGCCATCCTTTCCGCAGCTGCAACTGAGCTTCGGCGGCAACCGGCCGCTGCCGGCGCCTGGCGCGGGCATCGGCACCGCGAACGACGGATTGGCCGCGCTCTACTACGCGTTCGCCGCGGGCGACACCATCATCTTCGCCGACTCGAACGACGACGGCGTCTTCCAGTCCAGCGACTTCTCGGTTCGGCTGGACGGGCTTCACAACCTGGTGCAGACGGACTTCCGGCTGACCAATGACAGCGGAGACACCAGCTTCGTCATCGCAGGCACTGCCGCTGCGGACACCCTCAACGGAACCGAAGGAAACGACACGATCTTCGGCCTCGGCGGCAACGACACGATCAACGGAAATGGCGGCAATGACCGCGTCGACGGCGGCGACGGCGGCGACACCATCAACGGCGGCGCCGGAGACGACAACCTGAGCGGCGGCGCCGGGGGGGATACGGTGAGCGGCGGCCTGGGCAACGACGTGCTCAGCGGAGGTGCCGGCAACGACGCCCTGAACGGCAACGACGGCATCGACCGCATCACCGGCGGCGACGGCAACGACGTCATCGATGGCGGCGCCGGCCGCGACACCGTGCTGGCCGGCGGAGCGGGCAACGACGTGGTGCGCGGCGGGGATGGCAACGACACGCTCGACGGCGACGACGGCAGCGACGTTCTCAGCGGCGGCAACGACAATGACGTGCTCTTCGGCGGCGACGGGGACGACACCCTCAACGGCGATGCCGGCAATGACGAGATCTTCGGGGGCTTCGGCAACGACCAGCTCAATGGCGGCGCCGGCGACGACGAACTCGAGGGCGAGGAAGGCACGGACACCGTCACGGGCGGAAGCGGCGTCGACCAGTTCAATTTCAACGCAGGCAGCTTCCAGCCCGACTCGGTGCTGGCGGCCCAGGACGTCGTCACCGATTTCCAGGGTGCAGGCGCAGCCGGCGGGGACGTGCTGCGCCTGCGCGGCGACAGCTTCGCCTTCATCGGCAACCTGGGCATCAACCCGAACGCCGGCGCTGCGTTACCGGGGGCCGGTGATGGCGTGACGCAACTCGGATATGCGCAGCGCGGCGGCAGCACCTACCTCATCGCCGACAGCAACGACGATGGCGTGCTGAACGCCAGTGACTTCGTAGTGCGCTTCCAGGGCAGCCACAACTTCACCGTCGACGACTTCACCGGCACCGATTTCGTCATCGCCGGCAGCAACGGCAACGACGTGATCTCCGGAACCGAAGGCGACGACCGCATCTTTGCCGCCGGCGGCAACGACCAGGTGTTCGCGCTCGGCGGCAACGACGAGGTCCACGGCGGGGCGGGGGACGACTTCATCGACGGCGGCCCCGGCGGCTTCGACAACCTCTTCGGCGACGATGGCAGCGACACGCTCACCCTCGCGAACAGCGACGGCGGCGGGACCGCGGACGGAGGGGCCGGCAACGACATCCTGTTCGGCAGCGACACGTCCTTCGGCAACTTCGACAACACGCTGAACGGCGACGCGGGAGACGACGTGCTGAACGCAGGCGCGGTGGGGTCGACCCTGAACGGCGGCACGGGCGCCGACCGGCTGGTGAGCGGCGCCGCCGACGACCAGATGAGCGGCGGCTTCGGGGCGGACCTGGCGCAGGACCTCTTCGTCTACACCGGCACGCAGCGCTGGAACACGGAGGGCAGCTTCTCCGGCGACACGATTTTCGACTTCGAGGACGGGGTCGACCGGATCGACCTGCGCGGCAGCGGCCTCACGCTGGCCGACCTCACGATCGTCAACGACGACTTCCAGACGACCATCACGTCCGACCGCGGCCAGATCACCCTGTTCGAGAGCTTCGACCAGCCGGCGACCATCACGGGCGACGACTTCCTGTTCGGCTCATAAAAAAAAGGGCCCGCGCGAGCGGGCCCAACATCCAAAGGAGATCCTTGCTGCTCGCGCGGCGTCCGCCGTGCCTGGCAGGCGCCGCTTGCCTCCTGAATCAGCGGTTGTAGGCGGTCTCGCCGTGGCTGGTGATGTCCAGGCCCTCGCGCTCGTCCTCTTCGGACACGCGCAGGCCGATCAGCAGGTTGACGACCTTGTAGGCGATCAAGGCCACCACGCCGGACCAGACGATGGTGGTCAGCACGCCCTGGAACTGGATCCAGACCTGGCTGCCGATCGAGTAGTCGGGGTTCACCTTGTTGGCCACGTAGTCGTAGACACCCGTGCCGCCCAGCGAAGGCGAGGCGAACACGCCGGTCAGCAGCGCGCCCAGGATGCCGCCCACGCCGTGGACGCCGAACACGTCCAGCGCGTCGTCGGCGCCCAGCAGGCGCTTGAGGCCGTTGACGCCCCACAGGCAGATGAAGCCGGCCAGCCCGCCGATGACGAGGGAGCCCATCACGCCGACGAAGCCGCAGGCGGGGGTGATGGCCACCAGGCCGGCAACGGCGCCGGAGGCCGCACCCAGCATGGAGGCCTTGCCCTTGGTCAGCGCCTCACCGGCGATCCAGGCGAGGGTCGCGGCCGCGGTGGCGAACAGCGTGTTGGCAAAGGCCAGGGCAGCGGTGCCGGTGGCTTCCAGGTTGGAGCCGGCGTTGAAGCCGAACCAGCCCACCCACAGCAGCGCGGCACCGACCATCGTGAGGGTCAGGCTGTGCGGCGTGAGCGATTCCTTGCCGTAGCCGATGCGCTTGCCCACCAGGTAGGCGCCCACCAGGCCGGCGACACCGGCGTTGATGTGCACCACGGTGCCGCCCGCGAAGTCCAGGGCGCCCTTGGCCCACAGCCAGCCGCCTGCGGCCGTCACGGTGTCGAGCGACTTGGCGTCGGTGATCGCGTCCGGGCCGTCCCAGTACCAGACCATGTGGGCGATCGGCAGGTAGGCGAAGGTGAACCAGATCGCGCAGAACAGCAGCACCGCGGAGAACTTGATGCGCTCGGCGAAGGAGCCGACGATCAGCGCGCAGGTGATGGCCGCGAAGGTTGCCTGGAAGGCCACGAAGCTCAACTCCGGGATCACCACGCCCTTGCTGAAGGTCGCCGCCACGGAGTCCGGCGTGATCCCCGAGAGGAAGATCTTGCTGAAGCCGCCCATGAACGGGTTCGCCGCCGTGAACGCCACGCTGTAGCCGTAGATGGCCCACAGCACGAAGATCATGCACGCGACCACCATGACCTGCATCAGCACCGACAGCATGTTCTTGCTGCGGACCAGGCCGCCGTAGAACAGCGCCAGGCCGGGCACGATCATCAGCAGCACCAGCACGGTGGCCACCGTCATCCAGGCGGTGTCGCCCTTGTTCGGCGTGGGGGCCGGCGCCGCGGTGGCGGCGGCGGGAGCCGCGGCAGCGGTGGCAGCCGCCGGAGCGGCCGCGGCCGCAGGAGCCG
>NZ_JBYNTT010000024.1:0-59582 GCF_057784995.1 Ramlibacter sp. G4-7 | reverse complement strand
CCACGCGCAGGGGCGCCGCGGGCGCGACTGGCACCACCGGCACCGGGGGCAGCGCCGCCGCGGTCGCAGGGGGCTTCGACGCCGGTGCGGTGGGCGCCGCGGCCACCGCTGCCGGACGCGGCGCGGCCCGCAGCGCGAGCTGCGGCGGCTGCGTGGGCTCGGCGACGCGGCTGACAGCCGCCACCAGTCCGACGCCGGCCAGCACCCCCAGGCAGGCTGCCAGCATGGTCCGCGGCCAGCTGCGCTGGGACGCGCGCGCGGCCTTGGGGAACACTTCGGCCGCGGCCTGCTTCACGACGCGCCGGGTCACCTGGCCGTCGCCGTTGGCATAGGCCCCCAGCAGGGCGCGGTCGCACAGCAGGTTGATGCGGCGCGGCACGCCGCCCGTGGCCGCATGCACGCGCTGCAGCGCGCCGCGGTCGAAGGGCAGCGGCCGCTGCAGGCCGCAGACCTCGAGCCGGTGCCGCACGTACTGCGTGCTCTCCTCGCGCGAGAGCGCCCGCAGGTGGTAGCGCGCGACCACGCGCTGGGCGAGCTGCTCCAGCTCCGGCCGGGCCAGCATCTCGCGCAGCTCGGGCTGGCCGATGAGGATGATCTGCAGCAGCTTGCGCTCGCTGGTCTCCAGGTTGGTCAGCAGGCGCAGCTGCTCCAGCACCTCGGAGGCGAGGTTCTGGGCCTCGTCGATGACGAGCACGTTGTTGCGCCCCTCGGCATGCGCGCGCAGCAGGAAGGCGTTGAGCGGATCGATGAAGTCCTTGACGGTGGCCGCGCGCTGCGTGGGCAGCTGCACTGGCACCCGGAACTCGTGGCAGACCGTCTCCAGCAGCTCCAGGGCGGTCAGCTTGGGGTTGAAGATGTAGGCCAGGTTGACGTGGTCGGGCACCTGTTCCAGGAAGGAGCGGCACACGGTCGTCTTGCCGGTGCCGATCTCGCCCGTCAGCAGCACGAAGCCGCCTCCGCCCTGGACCCCATACAGCAGGTGCGCCAGCGCCTCGCGGTGCTGTTCGCTCATGAACAGCAGGCGCGGGTCCGGCGCGATCGAGAACGGCTCCTGCTTCAGCCCGAAATACGCGGCGTACATTCCGCCAAGGATAGCGCGCGGATGTAAACCGCGACCCCGGGTCCGCCCTCAGGCCGCGGCGAGGGCGGTCCGGCGCACGCGGCGCACGTTGAACGCGCTGGCGATCAGCAGCACCTGCAGGCCGACCAGCACCATCCAGACGCCGCGGTACTGGCCGTGGTCCATCAGCGCGCCGAACACCAGCGGCGCGATGGCCTGGCCCACGTCCAGGCCCGAGTACACGACGCCGTAGACGCGGCCGGTGGCGTTCTCCGGCGTGGAGCGCTTCACGAGCATGTCGCGCGAAGGCCCCGCCGTCCCGCTGACGAAGCCCATGGCGCCGAACAGCGCCGGGACGGCGGCGGCGGGCACGTGGGCGAAGCCGATGGCCAGCGCGACGGCCGCCGCCAGCCCGAAGCCGGCGCCGACGATGCGCTCGCAGCGGCTGGGATCCGAGGCGAGGAAGCCACCCAGCACGGTGCCGCCTGCGGCGCACACCATGTAGCTGGTGATGCACATGGCGACCAGCGACTTGGGCATGTCGAGCAGCTGCATGGCCGCCAGCGGCGCGAAGGTCTGCACGCCCGTCAGCACGCCGGCGTACACCAGGAAAAAGGCGAAGCACATCCAGACGGCCGGGATGCGCAGGAAGCCCAGGCTGTGTTCACCGCCAGCCGGGGCGCCTGCGGCCGGACGCTGCAGCCCCGGCAGTTCGAGCGTGGCGCGGTTGAGCCACAGGACGGCCAGGACGACGAAGGCGACCGCGCCGGCGGCCGCGACCGCCACGCGCCAGTGGAAGGCCAGCGCCAGCGGCACGACCACCACCGGTGCCAGCGCCCAACCGAGGCTGCCGGTGATCCCGTGCACGCTGTAGCCGTGCCCCAGGCGGGGCTGGCTCACCTTGCGATTGAGCAGCGTGTAGTCGGCCGGGTGGAACACGCCGTTGCCGGCGCCGGCGAAGACGGCCAGCAGGGCCAGGGTCCAGTAATTGGGCGCGAAGGCGTAGCCGACGGCGGCGCCGCCCACCAGGGCCAGGCCGCCGAACAGGATGGGACGCGGCCCGAAGCGGTCCACCAGGAAGCCGGAGGCCGTCTGCACGCCGCAGGAGACCACGAAGAAGATCGTCATCAGGAAGCCGAGCTGCGTGTAGCTCGCGCCCAGCGCGTCCTTCAGCCAGGGGAACAGGGGCGGCAGGATCAGCTGGCTGAAGTGGCTCACCATGTGGGCCAGGCCCACGAGTCCGATCACGCCGGCGTCCTGCTTGAGCGGGACGGCCGGACCCAGGGTCGCGGTCGCGGAAGTCATGGCCGGGATCCTACGGGCCGCGGGCGTTTTCCGGAATGCGATGGAAGGACAGAGATCGGCGAAAATCGGTCAATGCCGCGCCCGGGGCCTTCCGTCATCCCGAACGAAGCCGAACGCTTCCGCCCCACGCGCGCCCGCCCGGTGCGGGTGCGCTCGCGCAGCCTGCCCGTGGACGCGCACTTCGAGCCCCATTGCCATGGCTTCGCGCAGATCGCCTATTGCGCCAGCGGCATGCTGCAGGTCAGTGCGGCGAACCAGGACGATGCGAGCGGCCGCGTCACCTACATCGTGCCGCCTTCGCGCGCCGTCTGGATCGCGCCCAGGGCGCTGCATTCGGTGTACGTGCTGGAGGCGGCGCACTGGCGCACGCTGTACGTGGACGCCTCGGTGGCACCCGGCTGGACCGCCTGCCGGGTGCTGGTGGTCTCGCCGCTGCTGCGCGAGCTGGTGTCGGCGCTGGACGAGCCCGGCCTCGCGCCGGCGCGCGAGAGCCTGCTCACGGGGCTGCTGCTGGACGAACTGCGGGCGGCCGACACCCAGCCGCTGGGCGTGCCCCTGCCCTCCGCGGACGGCGGCGACAAGCGCCTGCGGGCGCTGTGCGAGGCGGTGCTGCGCGCGCCGGCCGAACGCGCCACGCTGGCGCAGTGGGCGGCCGACGTGGGCGCCAGCGAGCGCACCATGGCACGCCTGTTCCGCGAGGAGCTGGGCACCACCTACCAGCAGTGGCGGCAGCAGGCCGTGCTCGCCCATGCGCTGCCCCTGCTAGCGCGCGGCGTCTCCGTGGGCCAGGTCGCGGTGGCCAGCGGCTACGCGAGCGAGAGCGCCTTCACCGCCATGTTCAAGTCGGCGATGGGGCAACCCCCCAGCCGCTTCCAGCCGCGGCCGTGAGCACCGCCCGCAGCGCCGGCCTGCTGATGTTCCGACGCGCCCCGGGCGGCACCGAAGTGCTGCTTGCCCATCCGGGCGGACCTTTCTGGTCGCGCCGCGACGACGCGGCGTGGACGCTGCCCAAGGGCGAGATCGGCCCGGGCGAAGACCCGCTGGCCGCCGCGCAGCGCGAGTTCCTGGAGGAGACGGGATTTGCGAGCGCCCCGCCCTTCCTGCCGCTGGGCGAACTGCGCCAGAAGAGCGGCAAGCGCATCACGGCCTGGGCCTTCGAAGGCGACGCCGATCCGGCGCTGCTGGTGAGCAACCGGTTCGAGATGGAGTGGCCGCCGCGCACGGGCCGCCTGCAGTCCTTCCCCGAGGTCGACCGCGTCGGCTGGTTCGGCCTGGACGAGGCCCGGCGCAAGCTGATCGCCGGGCAGGCGCCCTTCGTCGACGCGCTGGAGCAGTGGCTGCAGGGGCGCGCCCCTGCAGAAGCTGCCTAGGAGGCTGGTCTCCTAGGCCTGCCCTTGGGTGGCCGACGCGTCCTGCTGCCGGTGCGGTGCCGGGACCTGGTCGATGTGCCGCACCACCCAGTCGATGATGCGCTGCGCCGCGTCTTCGCGCACGGAGGGCTTGCCTTCGCCGAGGAAGTGGTGGTCCTCGCCCGGATACAGCACCAGTTCGGCCGGCGTGTCGCCCGCGTTCATGAGGCTGACGAACAGCTCCTCCGACTGGCACTTGGGGCAGCGCTCGTCGTCGGCGCCCTGCATGAACAACGTGGGCGTGGTCGCCTTTTCCACGTGCTCCATGGGGGACAGCTTGCTGGCGAGTTCGCGGTCGAAGCGGTCCTTGGTCCCCATGTAGTAGGGATCGGCGTAATAGCCGCCGTCGGAGGTGCCGTAGTGGGTCTCGATGTTGCCCACCGGCGCCATCACCACCGCGGCGCGGAAGTTGTCGCCCTTGCCGATCGCCCAGCCCGCCAGGTAGCCGCCGTAGGACTTGCCGGCGATGGCGATGCGCTCGTCGCACACGCCTTCGTCCTGCAACTGCTTGAGCGCCGCCAGGTGCTGCGGCAGGTCGTACTCGCCCCAGTGGCCCATGAGGCGGTCGCTGAATTCGCGGCCGTAACTCGCCGAACCCACCGCATTGAGCGCCAGCACCGCCCAGCCCTGCGCGCACAGCACCTGCCAGTAGACGTTGGTGTCGAAATCGAGCAGCGCATAGGCGGCGGGCCCGCCATGCACGTCGTTGAGCAGGGGCAGCGGCCCGTTCGCCCCTTCCTCGCGCAGCAGCCAGCCTTCGATCTTCTCGCTGCCGCCGCGGCCGTCCGGCACGTCGAACTCCCAGGTCTCCGCCAGGATGGGCCGGCGCTCCTTCCACCAGGGGTTGAAGTCGCTCAGCTGCCGCTCGCCCTGGCCGGGCGTGCAGGCGTGCACCTCGCTGGGCTGCGAAGGATGGTCCACCGTGTACACGACCACGTCGCCCGCGGGCGAGAAGGCGCCGAGCTGGCGGTTGCCCTGGACCAGCACGTCCACGCCACCGGTGGCCACGTCGATGCGCACGACCTGGTGCCGGCCGCGCACCTGGCGCACGAACAGCAGGCTGCGCGAGTCCGCGGACCAGTGCACCGTCTCGGGATCCGCCACCTGCAGGTCCGGGTCGCCCAGCCGCCGCACCTTGCCGCTGGACTCTTCCAGCAGGTACAGGTTGGTCTGCGCATCCCCTTCGTCGCCGGTGGCGCAAAAGGCGATCCAGCGGCCGCTCGGGGCCCACAGCGGGCTCATCACCGTGGCGAAGTCGTGGGTACGCTGGCGCGGCCGGCCGCCATCGATGTCGCTGGTCCACAGGTCGGTGCGGTGCGCGAACCGGCCTTCGCGCGTGCGGGTGTAGGCCAGCCGGCGCCCGTCGGCGGAGATGCCGAACGCGAGCACGTCGAACGGGCCGTCGGTGAGCTGGCGGTGCTCGCCGCTTTGCGCGTCCAGCCGGAACAGGTGGATCTCGCGGGCGAGCATGTAGCCCATGCCGTCGCTCTTGTACGGCAGCTTCCAGGCGACCTGGGGCTGCACCTTCCTCTGCCTGGGCTTGCGCCCGTTCGGCCGCTCCCCGCGCCAGTCCGGGTCGACGGTCACGGCGGCGGTGACGACAAGCGCCTGGCCGTCGGGCAGCCAGCGCAGGTCGGAGACCGCGCCCGGCAACGCGCCCACCGGCGATGCTTCGCCACCGTCGCTGGGCAGCAGGTAGACGCGGGGCGAACCGCCGCGATTGGAGACGAATGCGAGCCGGTCGCCCCGCGGTGACCAGCGAGGGGACTGGTCCTGGCCGGGCCCGCGCGTCAGCTGGCGGGGCGGACTGCTGCCGTCGGGCCGCACCGACCAGATGCACGACACGTAGTCGTCCTGCTCGCGGTCCACGGAACGGACGGTGCAAGCCACTTCGGAGCCGTCCGCTTGCGCGTCCAGTTCCTGGACGGATCGATGCAGGTAGAGGTCTTCGACGGTGAAGGGTTTGGACATGCGCACCATGTTGCAGCGCTCGGCGGTCCACCCTTGTAGGCGGCCGGCGACGCCTGCGCGGCGCCGGTTCGCACAATCCGCCTCAAGCCGCGGCGTAGGCGGGCTGGTTGGCGGCGCGGCCCTGTGCGGCGATGAAGTCCGCCGGCACCAGTTGCTCGAGATCGTCTTCGGCCTCCGGCGCCATCGCGGCGTGGTCCCAGGCGGCCCGGATGGCCAGCATCGCGTCGTCCAGGCTCAGGCGCGAGTCGCCCTTGATCCGCACCCAGTTCGCGCAAAGCGACTTCTCGGCATCGTCGAACTTGCCGCCGTACTGGGCATAGCCGATGTAGCCGACGCAGAAGGCAGGGGCGTAGTCGTCATAGCCGAGGTCGGCACGGTAATAGGGCTGGGCCCAGTAGGCGCTCTGCCAGTACGCGTCCTCGCTCGCGGGACGGACGCGGCCGTCGACGCGGATCTCCGGGTCGTCCACTTGTTCTTGCCAGATATCGTCTTGTGCCAGGGCAGTCATCACCATCTCTCCGTGTTTGTCGCTGGAGTGAATGATCGGCAAGAGGCCAGCCCGACCGTGTAGGACGCGCGGGCCGCGACGCTGTCGGAGCGCGTACCCGCACGGTGCAGGCCACCCCCTTGGCGCCGCGCGCGACGGCGACGGCTCGGCGGGTACGCGTGCTGCCCCTTCGCGCGGCACGCCTGCGCGCGACGGCGTGTCGCCTCGGCGGCTGGCAGGCTGGACCGCATGGTCCGATACTCGCGCCACATCGGAGGTCGCATGGAAATCAAGGACAAGGTGGTGGTGGTCACGGGTGCGGCGAGCGGCATCGGTGCGGGGCTGGCCCAGCGGTTCGCGCGCGAAGGCGCGCAGGGCGTCGTGGTCGCCGACGTGAACCTCGAACGCGCGCAAGGCGTCGCCCGATCCATCGGTGCGCAGGCGATCGCGGTGCGCTGCGACGTGAGCCGGGAAGAGGAGATCCAGGCCCTGGCCGCCAAGGCGCGCGAGCGTTTCGGGCGCATCGACGCCTATGTCTCGAACGCCGGCATCCTGGGGCGCATGGGCGGGATCGAGCTGGAGGACGCCCTCTGGGACAGCATGTGGAAGATCCACGGCATGGCGCACGTGTGGGCGGCACGCGCGGTGATCCCCGAGATGGTGGCCCGCGGCGAGGGCTACTTCCTGGTCACGGCCTCCGCCGCCGGACTCCTGAACATCGTCGAGACGGCCCCTTACGGGGTGACGAAACACGCGGCCGTCGCCATCGCGGAGTGGCTGCGCATCGCCTACGGGCGCAAGGGCGTGCGCGTGTCCTGCCTGTGCCCGCAGTCCGTGCAGACGGACATGACGCGCGACGGCACGGGTTCCGCCGGCATCAACGGCGTGCTGACGCCCGAGCAGGTTGCCGAGGTGGTGCTGCAGACCATGCGCGAAGAACGCTTCCTCGCCCTGCCCCACCCCGAGGTGCAGCAGTACTTCCTGAACAAGGCGCAGGACTACGACCGGTGGCTGGGCGGCATGCAGAAGCTGTACGCCCACCACATGGGCGCCAAGCCTTAGCAGCAGGCTGCTAGCGCCCGAACAGGCCGACGAGGCCGGTGACGATCAGGTAGAGGGCGATGATGTAGTTCAGGAGTCGCGGCATCAGCAGGATGAGGATGCCGGCGATCAGGGCCGTGACGGGACCGATGTGCTGCAAGTAGGGCATGGCTGCTCCCGGGATGCGAGAGCGGCAGTATCGCGGCGCGCGGCCCGCCGTGGGGCGCAAGCGCCTGCGCCGCGCAGATGCTGCGCGGCCATGGCTCCCCGCCGTCGGCCGTCCTCAGGACGACGTGATGTGCCGCTCCCGGATCACCGCCCCGTAGCGGCGGCTGTCGTCGCGCATCACGCTGGCGAACTGCGTGGGCGTGAGCGGCGTCGGATCCGCGGCCAGGGCCGCGATCTGCGCCTTCACCGCGGGCAAGGCGAGCGCCGCGTTCACCTCGCGATTGAGCCGCTCGATGATCGCCGGCGGCACGCCGTCGGGGGCGTACAGGCCGTGCGTCGTCCCCGCGTCGAAGCCCTTGAGGCCAGCCTCGTCCAGCGTCGGCACGTCCGGGTACAGCGGCGAGCGATGCGGCGCCGCGATCGCCAGCATCTTGAGCTTGCCCGCCTTCACGTGCTGCAGCGCGATGCCGGGATCGAAGTAGAAGTCGATGGCGCCGCCCAGCAGGTCCTGCAGCGCGAGCGAGGCGCCGCGGTAAGGCACGTGCACGGCAAAGACCCCGGCCTGGCTCTTGAGCATCTCGCCGGCCAGGTGCAGGCCGGTCGCGTTGCCGGCGGAGCCGTAGGTGAGCTTGCCCGGGTTCTTCTTCAGGTAGGCCAGGAACTCGCGCACGTTGTTCACCGGCAGGTCGCCGCGCGTGACCAGGAACAGGTTCAGGCGCGCGAGCGCGGCCACCGGCACCAGGTCCTTCGCCGGGTCGAAGGGCATCTTGCTGAACACGTGCGGGTTGGTCGTGATGGTGCTGCCCGCCGTCATGAGGAGCGTGTAGCCGTCGGCCGGCGCCTTGGCCACCAGTTCCGCGCCGATCATGCCGCTCGCCCCCGCGCGGTTGTCGATCACGACCGGCTCGCCCAGTGCCTGCTGCAGCGGCTGCGAGATGGCGCGCACCAGCGCATCGGGCGAGCTGCCCGCCGGGAAGTTGCACACGATCTTCACCGGCCGCGAGGGCCAGGCCTCGCCCTGCGCCTGCGCGCTCCAGGACAGGCCAGCGGCCGCTGCGGCACCGGCCTGTGCGAGGAAGCGCCGGCGGCTCGAAAGGAAACGCGGATTCATTGTCTCTCTCCTTGTTCTCAGGCCGCGATCGGCAGCCCGGTGAAATTCTCGGAAAACTGCAGCCGTCCCGGGACGGTGGTGGTCATGTACTCGAGGTCCGCCCGTTGCAGGCGCCGCACGAAGGGGTTCTCGCCCGGGAACTGGTGCACCATCGTGCACAGGCCGGCCGAGAAGCGCTGCACCAGCCACATGCGCTGCAGGCAGACGTCCGAATAGCGCTCCAGCCATCCGCCATTGCCCTGGCGGTAGTGTTCGGTGAAGGCGCGCGCCAGCACCTTGACGTCGGCCATCGCCGAATTGAGGCCCTTCGCCCCCGTGGGCGGCACGATGTGGGCGGCGTCGCCGGCGAGGAACAGGCGGCCATGCTGCATCGGCTCCGAGAGGAAGCTGCGCATGGCCGTGACGCCCTTTTGCGTGATGCGGCCCTCGTTGAGCGTGGGCAGGCCGGGCACGTCCAGGCGCTTGTGCAGTTCGGACCAGATGCGGTCGTCCGACCACGCGTCGGGGCTGTCGTCCGGCGCGCACTGCAGGTACAGGCGCGTCACGCTGGGCGAGCGGATGCTCATCATCGCGAAGCCGTCCTCGTGGCAACCCCAGGTGATGTCCTCGATGGCGGGCTTGGCCTCCGCCAGGATGCCCAGCCAGCCGAACGGATAGATGCGGTCGTAGACCTTGAGCTTGTCCGTCGGGATCGCCGAGCGGCTGACGCCGCGGAAACCGTCGCAACCCGCCACGAAGTCGCACTCGAGCGTGGCGGCTTCGCCCTGGTGCTCGAAGTGGATGACCGGCCGCTTGCCCTCGAGACCCTCGATGCGCGTGACCGGCGCCTCGTACAGCACGGGCCGGCCGCTGCGCTCACGCGCCGCCATCAGGTCCGTGACCACCTCGTGCTGCGGGTACACCCAGGTGTTGCGGCCGCACTCCGCCTCGAAGTCGATGGGGTGCGATTCGCCGTTGAAGCGGAAGTCGATCGCGCGCTGCTTGAGGCCGACGGCGCCGACGCGCTCGCCCACGCCGAACTCGCGCATCATCTCCACGGTGCCCTGCTCCAGCACGCCGGCGCGCAGGCGGCCGCGCACGTGCTCCTGGCTGGAGCGCTCGATGATCACGGATTCGATGCCCTGCAGGTGCAGGATCTGCGCCAGCATGAGGCCCGACGGCCCGGCGCCGATGATGCCGACTTGCGTGCGCATCAGGCGTCCTCCCCGAAGGTGATCAGGCCCATGCCCGTGGTCATGGGGGCGTAGTAGCTGCGGTGCACCTTCTTCGCGCCGCCGGAAAGCGCGCCGCGCATCACGAGCCACATGATCAGCTCGATGCCCTCCACGCCGTACTTGTGCATCATCTCCTCGTGCGTGAGGCGCGCGAGGCTCTCGGGGTCCGTCTCCAGCCTGTCGAGGAACTCCCGGTCTTCCTTCTCGTTCATCGCACCGAAGCTGGGGCCGGTGAGCTGGTGCGACATGCCGCCGGTGCCGACGATGGCCACCCTGATGTCCTTCGGGTAGCTGTCCACCGCGCGGCGGATCGCCTGCCCGAGCTTGTAGCAGCGGCGCGCCGTGGGCAGCGGGTGCTGCAGCACGTTCACTTCCAGCGGCACGCATGCCACGGGCCAGTTGTCGCCCTGCGGGTCGAAGCACAGGTGCATGGGCACGAGGAAGCCGTGCTCCACCGCCATCTCCTGGCAGATGGTCAGGTCGAACTCGTCGTACACGAGCGAGGTGCACAGGTGCTGGGAGAAGGCGACGTCGCCGCGGATCTCCGGCAGCGGCCGCACGCCGAAGCCCTCGTCGGCGATCGCGTAGCGGTCGGCGCAGCCCACCGCGAAGGTCGGGTACTTGTCGAAGAAGAAGTCCGCGCCGTGGTCGTTGTAGACCATGATGCAGACGTCCACCTTCTGCTCCCGCAGCCACTGGCGCACGGGCACGTAGGCGTCGAACAGCGGCTTCCAGGCGGGCGTGGCCGTCTTGCCGCGGTCGTAGGCGCCGCCGATGGAAGGAACGTGGGAGGTGCCGATGCCGGCGACGATGCGTCCCATCAGGTGGCTCCTGCGTCGTTGCGGGTGGCGAGGAACTGCTCGTAGCTTTCGCCACGCATCTTCGCGCCCATCTTGTAGAGGCCGTTGCCGGTGACGACACCGAGCTTGAGCAGGAAATAGATGTTGCCACCGGCCGCCAGCAGGCCGGAGAAGTCGCGGCTGCGCACGAGCTGCTTTTCCTGCTCGCTCAGGGCGAAGCGGGCCATGAAGGCCTCCTCGTCCTGCTGGAAGGCGCTGCGGTTTGGTGCCTGCGACAGCGCGTTGCACATCTTGTTGATGCGATAGCCGCGCCAGGAAGCGGCGAGGTCGAAGACCTCGGAGCCCTGGATGCGTAGGCCGGGGGTGAGTTGGGGGACGGACATCGGGTGGTGCTTCAAAGGATGCCGTCCAGTCTAGGAGCCACCCCGATAATTCATCTATACAACTACCCGCAACGATGTCCCTGGACCGGCCCCGCACCGTCGACGACCTGTTGAACTACCGGCTCAGCCGCCTGTTCGCGGCCAGCGGGGCCATGGTGGTGCGCCTGTGCGAAGGCCGCTACGGCATCACGCGCCGCGAATGGCGGCTGATCGCCCTGCTCGCGGCGCACGGAGCCATGTCGCCTTCCGAGCTGGCCGAGCGTGCGCACCTGGAGCGGGCCCGCACCTCGCGCCACATCACCGAGCTGGCGGCCAAGCGCCTGATCCGGCGGGTGCGCGACGCCGAGGACCGGCGCCGGGCCGAGGTGGACCTCACCGCGGAGGGCCGGGCCCTCTACGACGAGCTGTTCCCGCAGTCCGTGCGTTTCAATGGCCAAGTGCTGTCCGTGCTCTCGCCGCAGGAACTCGCCGCCTTCGAATCGGCCCTGGACAAGCTGACCGGCAATGCGGAGCGCATCTCCGCCGGCAAGCCGGTGGCGGAGAAGGCCGACCGCCGCCACGGCGGCGCGCGCCGGCTGCGGGGACGCTAGTTGTCCGTGGTGCCCGGCGCAATGCCGGTCACCACGCGCGCATAGCGCTGCGAGCTCCAGTAGGCCGAGGCCCAGTCGATCAGCACGACCAGGCGGTTGCGAAAGCCGATCAGGAAGTAGATGTGGGCGAACAGCCAGAACACCCACGCGAGCCAGCCGCTGAACTCGATCCTCTTCCACGGGGTCCACAGGTCCACCACGGCCGAATTGCGGCCGATGGTGGCCAGGTTGCCGTAGTCGCGGTAGCGGAAGGGCTGGGTCGCCTCGCCGCGCAGGCGGCGCAGGATGTTCGCTGCGGCGGTGCGCCCCATCTGCTTGGCCGCCGGCGAGACGCCCGGCACCGGACGCGGCTCGCGCCCGGACACGTGGCTGCGCGCCGCGGCGAGGTCGCCGATGACGCTGATCTCGGGGTGCCCCGGCAGGCTCAGGTCCGGCTCCACCTGCACGCGGCCCGCGCGGTCCACGCTGGCCCCGGTCGCGGCGGCGATCTGCTTGCCCAGCGCCGACGCGGCCACGCCCGCAGCCCAGATGACGCAGCGCGCCGGCAGCCGGTAGGCCTGTCCTTCCGGCGGTTCGACTTCCAGGCCGGCGCCGTCGATGGCCGTCACGCGCGAGCCGGTGCGCACCTCCACGCCCAGGCGCTCCAGTTGCTTTTGCGCCGACGCGCTGAGCGCCTCGGGCATCGCCTGCAGCACGCGCGCGCCGCCTTCCAGCAGCAGGATGCGGGCGGCAGCCGGATCGATGTTGCGGAACTCGCCGGGCAGCGTGCGGCGGGCGATCTCCGCCAGCGTGCCCGCCATCTCCACGCCGGTGGGACCGGCGCCGATCACGACGAACGTCAGCCAGGCGGCGCGCGCCTCGGGATCGCCTTCCTTTTCCGCGGCTTCGAAAGCGAACAGCACGCGGCGCCGGATCTCGAAAGCGTCCGCCAGGGTCTTGAGGCCGGGCGCGAACCGGGCCCAGTCGTCCCGGCCGAAGTAGCTGTGGGTCGCGCCCGCGGCCACGACCAGGTGCTCGTAAGGCAGCGCGGCGCCGTCGGCCAGTCGCACCAGACGCGCGGCAGCATCCACCTCCCTCACCTCCCCCAGCAGGCTGGTCACGTTGGCCTGGTCCCGGAACAGGTGACGCACCGGGGCGGCGATGGCAGGCGCCGACAGTCCCGCCGTGGCCACCTGGTACAGCAGCGGCTGGAACAGGTGGTGGTTGGTCCGGTCGACGATGGTGATGGCGACATCGGCGGCTGCCAGGGCGCGCGCGGCCTCGAGCCCGCCGAACCCGCAACCGATGATGACGACGCGCGGCTTCTTGTTGTTCTGCGTCACGCGTTCAGTCTAGCAGCCGGTGCTTGAGCGCGTAGTACGTGAGGTCGCTGTTGGAGCGCGCATCGAGCTTGCGCATCAGGCGCGCGCGGTAGGTGCTGACGGTCTTGGCGCTGAGCGACAGTTCCGCCGCCACCTCACCCGCGGTGCAACCCTGCGCGAGCTTGAGGAACACCTGCAGCTCGCGCGCCGACAGCTGCTCGTGCAGCCCGCCGGGGGTGGGCGTGATCACCTGCGTCGCGAGCAGTTCGGCAACCACGGGCGTGATGTAGCGCGAGCCCTGCGCCACCCGCCGGATCGCGTCGGCGATCTCGCCGGGCTCGCAGGCCTTGTTCAGGTAGCCGCTGGCGCCATTGCGGATCAGGGGCACCGCGTACTGGTGTTCGGGATAGCCGGAGAGCACCAGCACGCCCACGTGTTCGGCCTTGGCCTTGATCATCGTGAGTGCGTCGATGCCGCTTTGCCCCGGCATGTCCAGGTCCAGCAGCAGCACGTCCACGGCCTGTGTCCGCACGAGGTCGATGGCTTCACGGCCCGAGCCCGCTTCGGCGATCACGCGGATGCCGTCCTGTTCGTCGAGATAGCCGCGCAAGGCCGTGCGCGTGATGGGATGGTCGTCGGCGATGCCCACGCGGATGACGCGACCCGTCCATGAAGCCTGCAGCGGGCCCCCGCTCGGATCGTTCGCAGCAGCGCGTTGCAGCTTCACGGCCGGTACCTGTGCTCCCGGGCCTCGCGGCCCCGACAAGCGCATTAGGAAACGCCGGCCGTATACGCCACGTAGTCTTGCTCCTACAGTGGGGTAGGAAGTTTTCGCATTGTTTCCGCGTGCCATGCGAGGCAGGAGCGCGCCTCAGGGCTGGCGGAATTCCACGTCGGTGACCGACCCCAGGCGCGTGCGCGCCGGCCCCGCGGCGGCATCCGCGCGCGGCGTCCGGCTTGCGGGCGCGCCGGCGCGCCGCACCAGGTCCTCGAAGCCCTGGCGGGGGCCGAAGCGCACCACGAAGGGGCGCACGGGGCGTCCCGTGAGCCGCGCCCACAGCGCACGCGCGGACCACAGCGCGAGCAACAGAGCGAACATGGCAAGGAGGCAGGCCGCGAAAACCAGTCCCGCGAGCACGAGGACGGTCCGCAGGAGGAAGGAGGCGATCAAGGGCATCGTGCCCCCATGTTAGGGCCAAAGAAAAGCCGGGGTCGCGCCCCGGCTTCTCGCGGCAGCGGCGCTCAGGCGGCGGCCGGCTCGCGCCGCTGCCCTTCGCGCTCGCCGAAGTGGAAGACGCCCGGCTCGCGCACGGGATCGACCTCCACCGGGATCGTGCTCTTGGGCGGGAACCGGCCCTCGAGGATCAGACGCGACAGCGGGTTCTCGATCCGTTGCTGGATGGCCCGCTTGAGCGGACGGGCGCCGAACACCGGGTCGAAGCCCACCTTGGCCAGTTCCTCCAGCGCCGCCGGCGACACCTGCAGGTGCAGGTCCATCTTGGCCAGCCGCTGCTCCAGCACCCGCAGCTGGATCTTCGCGATCTGCGCGATGTTGGCCGCGTCCAGGCCGTGGAAGACCACCGTCTCGTCGATGCGGTTGAGGAACTCGGGGCGGAAGTGGTTCTTCAGCTCGTCCCACACCGCTTCCTTCACGTCCTCGTAGGGCTTGCCCACCATCGCCTGGATCATGTGCGAGCCGATGTTGGAGGTCATGACGATCACCGTGTTCTTGAAGTCCACGGTGCGGCCCTGGCCGTCGGTGAGGCGGCCGTCGTCCAGCACCTGCAGCAGCACGTTGAACACGTCGTGGTGCGCCTTCTCGACCTCGTCGAGCAGGATCACGCTGTAGGGCTTGCGGCGCACGGCCTCCGTCAGGTAGCCGCCCTCCTCGTAGCCCACGTAGCCGGGCGGCGCGCCGATCAGGCGGGCCACCGAGTGCTTCTCCATGAACTCGCTCATGTCGACGCGCACCAGGTGCTCCTCGCTGTCGAACAGGAAGGTCGCGAGCGCCTTGCACAGCTCCGTCTTGCCCACGCCCGTCGGGCCGAGGAACAGGAAGGAGCCGGTGGGCCGGTTGGGATCGGACAGGCCGGAACGCGAGCGCCGGATCGCGTTGGCGACCGCGCTGATCGCCTCGTCCTGGCCGACGACGCGCTCGTGCAGCTTCTGCTCCATCATCAGCAGCTTCTCGCGCTCGCCCTGCATCAGTTTGGATACCGGGATGCCGGTGGCGCGCGCCACGACCTCGGCGATCTCCTCGGCGCCCACCTGGGTGCGCAGCAGCTGCGGCTTGCCGCTCTTGCCCTTGGCGGCCTCGGAGGCCTGCGCGTCCTTCAGCTGCTTGTCCAGCGCCGGCAGCTTGCCGTACTGCAGCTCCGCGACCTTGTTGAAGTCGCCCTTGCGCTTGAACTCCTCGATCTGGAAGCGGACCTTCTCCATCTCCTCGCGGATGTGGGCGCTGCCCTGGGCGGCGGCCTTCTCGGACTTCCAGATCTCCTCGAGGTCGGAGATCTCCTTGCGCAGGCGCGCGATCTCGTCCTCGATCAGGCCGAGGCGCTTCTGCGAGGCCTCGTCCTTCTCCTTCTTCATCGCCTCGCGCTCGATCTGCAGCTGGATCATGCGGCGGTCCAGCCGGTCGATGGCCTCGGGCTTGGAATCGATCTCGATCTTGATCTTGGAGGCGGCCTCGTCGATCAGGTCGATCGCCTTGTCCGGCAGGAAGCGGTCGGTGATGTAGCGGTGCGAGAGCTCCGCCGCCGCCACGATCGCGGGGTCGGTGATGTCCACGCCGTGGTGCGCCTCGTACTTCTCCTGCAGGCCGCGCAGGATGGCGATGGTCGCCTCCACGCTGGGCTCGCCGACCAGGATCTTCTGGAAGCGGCGCTCCAGCGCGGCGTCCTTCTCGATGTACTTGCGGTATTCGTCCAGCGTGGTCGCGCCCACGCAGTGCAGCTCGCCGCGCGCCAGCGCCGGCTTGAGCATGTTGCCCGCGTCCATGGCGCCTTCGGCCTTGCCGGCGCCCACCATGGTGTGCAGTTCGTCGATGAACACGATGGTCTGGCCCTCGTCCTTGGCCAGCTCGCTCAGCACGTTCTTCAGGCGCTCCTCGAACTCGCCGCGGTACTTGGCGCCCGCCAGCAGCGCCGCCATGTCCAGCGACAGCACGCGCTTGTTCTTCAGCGTCTCCGGCACCTCGCCGGCGATGATGCGCTGCGCCAGGCCTTCGACGATGGCGGTCTTGCCGACGCCGGGCTCGCCGATCAGCACGGGATTGTTCTTGGTGCGGCGCTGCAGGACCTGGATGGCGCGGCGGATTTCCTCGTCGCGGCCGATCACCGGGTCGAGCTTGCCCTGGCGGGCGCGCTCGGTGAGGTCCAGCGTGTACTTCTTCAGGGCCTCGCGCTGGCCTTCGGCTTCGGGCGAATCCATGCTCTGGCCGCCGCGGACCGCATCGATGGCCGCTTCCAGCGACTTGCGGGTGAGGCCGTTCTCCCGGCCGATGCGGCCGATGTCCTGCTTGGTCTCCGCCACGGCCAGCAGGAACAGTTCGCTGGCCATGAACTGGTCGTTGCGCTTGAGGGCTTCCTTTTCCGTCTGTTGCAGCAGTGCGGCCAGGTCCCGGCCGACCTGGACCTGTTCCTGCCCTTGCACCTGGGGCAGCTTGTGCATGGCGCCCTCGGCGCCGGCCAGCAGCCCGGGCACGTTGACGCCGGCACGCTGCAGCAGCGCCCGCGGCCCATCCTCCTGCCGCAGCATCGCCACGAGCAGGTGGGCCGGCTCGATGTAGGCGTGATCGTTGGCCAATGCCAGGCTCTGGGCGTCGGCCAGCGCTTCCTGGAACTTGGTGGTGAGCTTGTCGAGTCGCATGAAATACTCCGTTACGGCCCCACATAGGCGTGGCCCGGTACTTTTCAAGATCCTGCGTTGCGTTTCAGCCCAGCAGGGATGACTAGAATCAATTCATGCAGATCCACCAGATGTCGGTGACCTACCTGCCGGAGCAGGACCGCATCCTCATGCGCATCAACACCGTCGAAGGCGAGGAGATGCGCATGTGGCTGACCCGGCGCCTGATGGTAGGCCTGTGGCCGCTGCTGTCCAAGCTGCTGACCGAGCACCTGCTCAAGCTGGAGTCCGCGGGCGCCTCGCTGTCCGAGGCCAACGCGGAACTCAAGAAGATGCTGGCGGACTTCCGCAAGGAGGAATTCCTGCAGCATGCGGACTTCGACACGCCTTACAAGGAGGGGCAGCAGCGCCTGCCGCTGGGCGAGGACCCGCTGCTGGTGACCGACGTCGACGCCACGCCGCTGGCCAGCGGGCCGCTGCGCCTGAACTTCAACGAGCGCCCGCCGCAGGGCGACGCCAAGCCGCGCAACTTCCAGATGGAGATGCAGCCCAAGCTGATGCAGGGCCTGATGCACCTGCTGGACCAGGCGCTGCTGCAGTCGCAGTGGCGGGAGCCCTTCGTGCCGGTGCACGCGACGGAGCCTGCCGTGGACGAGGATGGCGCGAAGCCGCGGTACTTGAACTGAGGGCACCGCGGGGCAGCCCTACTTCCCCTTTTCCAGCGCGAACCCCGCCACCTTCTTGTAGTCGTCCGAGATGCGCCGCAGCTCCTCCTGGCTCACCAGGTCGTCGATGCTGCCCGCGAACGGCTTGCCGCCACTGAGTTCGTCGGCCTTCATGATGATGAAGTCCGGCGGCACCGTGCGGTTGGTCTCCACCACCTTGGCGGTCGCGGGCAGGCGCTGCGCCTCGTAGCGCTGCAGGGCAGCGAGCGGATCGCCGCGGGCGGCCAGCAGTTCCGAGAGGGTCGCCGCGTCAATCAGGGCCTGCGCGCTGCCGTTGGAGCCGCGCGGGTACATCGGATGCGCCGCATCGCCGAGGAAGGTCACGCGCCCGAAGGTCCAGCGCGGCACCGGGTCCTTGTCGACCATCGGGTATTCGAGGATCTCGCTCGCCCCCGCGATCAGCGCCGGCACGTCCAGCCAGTCGAACTTCCAGTCCTGGTAGATGGGCAGCACGTCCTCCAGCCGGCCGGGCTTGTTCCAGTCGTTCATCCCCATGTCGGGATGGCGGATCTCGGCCGTCCAGTTGATCAACTGGTTGCCCTGCCCGTCCACGTCGTCGACGATCGGGTAGATCACGATCTTGCCGGTGTCGATCGAGCCGATGCGCATGTAGGTCTTGCCCGTGAGGATGGGACGGTGCACCGTCACGCCGCGCCAGGTGTTGATGCCGGCGAAGGCGGGTTTTTCCTCGGGATAGAACTGGCGCCGCACCGCGGAATTGACGCCGTCGCAGGCGATCACGATGTCGGCTTCGACGGCGGGGCGCAGGCGCCCCTGGCTGTCCTGGAAGGCCAGCGTGACCTGCGCGCTGTCCTGTTGCAGCCCGACCAGCCGGTGGTCCAGGTGCAGGCAGGCCGGGCCCAGGCGCTGCAGCGCCGCGCGGTACATCACCGCATGCAGCTTGCCGCGGTGCATGCCCAGTTCCGGCACCGCGTAGCCCGCATGGCGGCCCCGGGGTTCGCGGTAGATGAACTGGCCCCAGCGGTTGAAGAACACGCTCTCCGCGTTCTCGATGCCCAGCGGCTCCAGTTGCGCCTGCAGCCCGAGCTTGGCCAGCTCGCCCACGGCGTGCGGCAGCAGCGTGATCCCCACGCCCAGCTCCCGCATCTCGGGCGCGGCCTCGTACACGTCGCAGGCGATGCCGCGCTGCTGCAAGCCCAGGGCCAGCGCGAGGCCGCCTATGCCTCCTCCGACGATCGCGATGCGCATCATTCGGCCTTGATCTGCGCGCGGCGCACGAGGTCGGCCCAGCGCTCGGCGTCGCGCGACACCAGGCGGCTGAATTCTTCCGGCGTGCTGGTGGCCGGGTCCATGCCCTGCGTCTGGAAGGCGGTGCGCACATCGGCCCCGCCCAGGATGTCCTTGAGCTCGTGGTTCAGCTTCAGCACCTGGTCGGCGGGTGTTCCGGGCGGCGCGAAGATGCCGAACCACATGTCGACGTTCACGTCGCCCGCACGCGCCTCCTTGAGCGTCGGCAGGTCGGGCAACAGGGGGTGGCGCCTGGCGCTGCCGATGCCCAGCGCCACCAGCTTGCCGGCCTTGACGTGCGGCAGCGCGACGTGGATGGGAAGGAACATGGCATCCACCTGGCCGCCCAGCAGGTCCGTCACGGCCTGCGCCGTGCCGCGGTAGGGAATGTGCGTGAGGTACACGCCCGCCGTCTGCTTGAACAGCTCCATCGACATGTGGTGCGGCGTGCCCACGCCCGGGCTGGCGTAGTTCAGCTTGCCCGGCCTGGCCTTGGCGGCGGCCACCAGGTCGGCTGCGGTCTTGAACCCGCTGGACGGGGGCGTGACCAGGATCAGCTGGCCCCAGCTGGTGAGCGTGACCGGCACCAGGTCCTTCACGGGGTCGAAGGGCAGCTGCGGGTACAGGCTCTTGTTCATCACGAGCGTGTTGACGCTCACCAGCAGCGTGTTGCCGTCGGCGGGCGAGCGCACCACCGCTTCCGTGCCGATGTTGCCGGAGGCGCCCGCGCGGTTTTCCACCACGACCGGCCGGCTCAGCCGCTGGCCGAGCTTGGGCCCGACGGTGCGCGCGACGATGTCGATGCCGGTGCCCGGCGTGAAGGGCACGATCAGCTTGAGGGGCACGCCGGCGTTGGCCGGCGCGGGCTGCGGCGCCTGGGCGAAAGCGGCGGCGGTGCACAGGGCGATCGCGGCGGCGGCCGCGCGGGCGAGCAGTGTCATGGCAAAGGCCTGCGAGTTGGCATGCTAACGAGTATGGCCAGTCCGGGACGAGGCACAATCGGCGCATACCCCAAGGACGTTCGCACGGTGGCCGCCCCGCAGAAGACCCCCCTCGCCCTGTCGCGGCTCTACGCCCGGCCGGGCTTCCTGCTGCGCCGCGCGCACCAGATCTCGGCGGCCGTGTTCGAGGACGCCTGCAAGGACCTGGCGCTCACCCCGGCCCAGTTCGGCGTGCTCACGGTGTTGCAGGCCCATCCGGGGCTCGGGCAGTCCTCCCTGGCGCGCGCCCTCGGCTTCGACAAGGTCACCGTGCTGCGCGTGCTGCGTGGCCTGCAATCGCGCGGGCTGGTGGCGCGCGGGCCGGCCGAGGACAACCGCCGCAACGTGTCGGTGTCGCTCACCCGCGAAGGCGAGCAGATCCTGCAGCAGGCGCAAAGGCCGGCCGAGCGCGCCTACAAGCGGCTCATGGCGCCGCTGGACCGCGCCCAGCAGGAGCAGTTGCTCGAGCTGCTGCAGCTGCTCACCGGCGAGCTGGAGGAGGAGGCGCGCGCCGCCTTCGTGCCGCCAGCGACGCGTCAGGCGGCCTGAGCGGGCGCTGGGTATCCTCGCCGGATGCCCGACCACCAAGCCTTTCCTTCCCGTCCGCTGCGCCGCCTGCTGCTGGCCGGCCTGTTCACCCTGGCCACCGGCCTGGCGCAAGCGCAATCCGGCGCCCCCGTGCGCATCCTGGTGGGCTTTCCGCCGGGCGGGGGCACCGACGCCATCGCACGCACGCTGGCCGAGAAGCTGAAGGACCAGCTGGGCGTGCCGGTCGTGGTGGACAACCGCGCGGGCGCGGGCGGCCAGATCGCCGCGCAGGCGCTGAAGGCGGCGGCGCCCGACGGCCACACCTTCTTCCTGAGCCACGACCACTCGATCTCCATCCTGCCGCTGGTGACGAAGAACGCGGGTTTCGATCCGGCCGTGGACTTCATCCCGGTCGCGGGCTTCGCGACCTTCGCCAACGCGCTGGCCGTGTCCGGCGGCACGCCGGCGAAATCGCTCCCCGAATACGTGCGCTTCGTGCAGTCCGGCGGCGGCAAGGACACGGTGGGCGTGCCCGCGCCCGCCTCCATCCCCGAGTTCCTCGTGGGCATGGTCGGCAGCAAGTACAAGCTGGACCTGCAGGCCGCGCCCTACCGCGGCAGCGCGCCCATGATGGCGGACATGCTGGGCAACCAGATCCGCTCGGGCATCGCTTCCATTCCCGACTTCATCGAGAACCACAAGGCCGGCAAGCTGCGCATCGTGGCGGTCATCGGCGACAAGCGCCAGGCGATCCTGCCGGACGTGCCGACCTTCGCGGAACTGGGGATCAGCGGCCTCGAGGAGCTGCCTTACTACGGCCTGTTCGCGCCGGCGGGTACGCCGCCGGCCGTGATCGAGCGCTTCAACGAGGCGCTGGCGAAAGTCATCGCCATGCCGGACGTGCGCGAGCACCTGACGGCCATGGGGCTGACCGTGGCCTACCAGCCGCAGGCGGGGTTCGCCCGGCGGGTCACCAGCTACACGGCGACCTGGGACAAGATCATCAAGGCGAGCGGCTTCACCCCGAAGTGACATTGCCCGTGTTCCCGCCTGCGCGGGAATGACCGCTAGCGGTTGCTGCTCGCGATGCCCCAGCGCTGCAGCGCCGCGTCGTCCGCCACGCGCGCATCCACCCAGCGCTCGCCTTGCGGCGTCGTTTCCTTCTTCCAGAACGGCGCCTGCGTCTTGAGGTAGTCCATCAGGAACTCGCAGGCGCGGAAGCTCTCGCCGCGGTGGGCCGAGGTGACGACCACCAGGACGATCTGGTCGTGGACCTTCAGCGGCCCCACCCGGTGGACCACCCGCGCGGCGCGGATGTCGAAGCGGCGCAGCGCCTCGTCGATCATCTGCTCGATCGCCGCCTCGGTCATGCCGGGGTAGTGCTCCAGCTCCATCGCGGAGACGCTGCTGCCTTCGCTGCGGTCGCGCACCGTGCCGATGAAGCTGCACACCGCACCGACGCCGCCGTCGCCGGCGCGCAAGGCCGCGATCTCGGCGGAAACGTCGAAGTCCTCCTGCTGGATCGACACGCGGGCCACGGTCAGCCTCCGGTGACCGGCGGGAAGAAGGCCACTTCCGCGCCGTCGCGCAGTGCGGCGGATTCGTCGCTCATGACCTGGTCGAGGGCCATGCGGACGGCGCGGCCGCGCGCCAGCGCGCTCGCATAGGGTTCGCCGCGCGCGATGAGTTCCTCGCGCACGGCGCCCAGCGTCTCGCCGCGGGCCTGCAGCTCCTCGCTGCCCTGCCCCACGGCCTCGCGGATCGAGGCGAAGTAGCGCACCCTGACTTTCATGCCAGCAACTCCGCCAGCGGCAGGAAACGCACGGAGTCGCCGCGCGCGATCGTGGTCCCCGCGGGCACGTCGACCAGGCCGTCGGCCCACACCGTGGACGTCAGCACGCCGGAACTCTGGTTGGGGAACAGCTCCAGGGCCCCCTGGGGCGTGCGGCGCGCGCGCAGGAACTCGCGGCGCTTGTCCGGCCGGGGCCAGTCGAAGTGCGCGGGCAACGCGATCGCCGCCGGCAGCACCTGCGTCGCGCCTTGCAGCTTGAGCAGGAAGGGCCGCACCAGCAGCAGGAAGGTCACGAAGCTGGAGACCGGGTTGCCGGGCAGGCCGATGAAGTGCGCATCGCCCACGTGGCCGTACGCGAAGGGCTTGCCCGGCTTCATGGCGATCTGCCACAGGTCCAGCGCACCGAGCTGCTGCACGGCGGGCTTGATGTGGTCTTCCTCGCCCACCGACACGCCGCCGCTGGTGAGGATCAGGTCGCTGCGGGCCGAGGCGGCGCGCAGGGCTTCGATGGTGGCCTCGCGCCGGTCCGGCACGATGCCCAGGTCCTGCACCTCGCAGCCCAGGCGCAACAGCAGGCTGCGCAGGAAGAAGCGGTTGGAGTTGTAGATGGCGCCCGGCTTCATGGCTTGCGGCGCCACCTTGCCCGGCATCACCAGCTCGTCGCCGGTGGAGAACAGCGCCACGCGCGGACGGCGCGCCACCAGCAGGCGGTCGCGGCCTATGCTGGCGGCCAGCCCTTGCCCCGCAGGCCCGATGCGCTCGCCCCGCGCAAGGATGGTGCTGCCCCGCGTGATGTCCTCGCCGCTGCGGCGGATCCACTGCGCTGCGGAAGGCACCCGGTCGATGCGCACGCGGCCGTCTTCCAGCACCTGCGTGTCCTCCTGCATCACGACCGCATCGGCGCCGGCCGGAATGGGCGCACCGGTGAAGATGCGGGCGATGGTGCCGGGCTGCAGCGGCTGCGCCGCGGCCCCGGCGGGGATGCGCTGGCTCACCGGGAAGGCGACGCCCTCGTCGGGGATCTCGCTGCGGCGCACGGCATAGCCGTCCATGGAACTGTTGTCCTGGGGCGGGACCTGCAAGGGCGACACGAGGTCCTCGGCCAGCACGCGGCCGTCGGCGTCGAAGGTGGCAACGCTCTCGGTTGGCGCCAGCGTGCGCGCATGCGCAAGGAGCGCCTCCAGGGCGTTGTCCAGCGGGCGCAGCGGCGGACGCTTGTCGTTCACGCGTACTTCTCCGCGTCGTAGTCGAACCGGTCCCCATTCTCGACCAGCCACTGCGCGACGGCGTCGGGGTCGTTCAGATCCAGCACCGGCCGCAGGGTGGGCTCGGGCAGCGCGTCCGGCGCGGTGGTCGCGATCGCCACCACGAAGTCGTCGTCCGGATACCGGGCCGGCTTGCCGGCTTCGGGGCGCCAGACCTCGATCTTGAGCAGGTTGCTCTGCTTGAAGCCTTCCACCAGCACCCAGTCCACGCCTTCGTACAGCTCGGCGATCAGCTGGTGGACGCTGAGGTCGGCCGGCTGCTCGAATTCGCGCATCAGCGCCAGCCGGCGGTCGGAGGCGACCACCACTTCGAACGCGCCCGCCTCGCGATGGCGGTAGGTGTCCTTGCCGGGATGGTCGATGTCGAACTTGTGGTGCGCGTGCTTGACCACCGACACGCGCAGGCCGCGCAGCCGGAGCGCCGGGATCAGCTGCTCGACCAGGTGGGTCTTGCCGGCGCCGGAATAGCCGGCGAAGCCGACGGCCTTCATGCCGGCTCTCCGCGCGGCGACGAAGCAGGGAACCGGTAGGTGTTCATGCGCAGTGGGCAGCGATGAACTGCTTGACCTTCGCCGCGTCCGCCGGCAGCAGCGTCACGCGCTTGGGCAGGTCCTCGATGCCGGCGAACCGGGGCGGACGATCGGGCTCCCGGCCCAGCGCCTCCACGATCGTGGCGGCGAACTTGATCGGCAGGGCGGTCTCCAGCACGATCATCGGGATGCCGGGCTGCAGCTGCTCGCGTGCGACCTTCAGGCCGTCGGCGGTATGCGTGTCGATCATGGTGCCGAAGCGCTGGAAGGTGTCGCGGATGGTCGCGACCCGGTCGGCATGCGTGCTCTTGCCCGAGGCGAAGCCGTACTGCGAGCGCGCCCGCGCGATGTCGCCGGACAGGTCGAAGCGGCCCTTGGCCGGCAGTTCCTCGCCGAACAGGTAGCGCACCCTGGCGCCGTCGCGTCCCAGCAGGTCGAACACGAAGCGCTCGAAGTTGCTGGCCTTGGAGATGTCCATCGAGGGACTGGAGGTCTCGTAGGTGTCCTTGCTGCCCCGCACGCGATAGACGCCCGTGCGGAAGAACTCGTCGAGCACGTCGTTCTCGTTGGTCGCCAGCACCAGCTTGTCGATCGGCAGCCCCATCATGCGCGCCACGTGGCCGGCGCAGATGTTGCCGAAGTTGCCCGACGGCACGGCGAAGCTCACCCTGGGAAGCTCGCCCTGCGCGTTTGGGGAAGCGTTGGGGTGGGGGCTGCGCGTCGCCTGGAAATACCCGGCGAAGTAGTAGACGACCTGCGCGACCAGCCGCGCCCAGTTGATCGAATTGACGGTGCCGATGCGGTATTGGCGCTTGAAGGCCAGGTCGTTGGACACGTCCTTCACGATGTCCTGGCAGTCGTCGAACACGCCTTCGATCGCCAGGTTGTGGATGTTGGGGTCCTGCAGGCTGAACATCTGCGCCTGCTGGAAGGGGCTCATGCGGCCTTGCGGCGAGGTCATGAACACGCGCACGCCCTTCTTGCCGCGCATGGCGTATTCGGCGGCGCTGCCGGTGTCGCCCGAGGTGGCGCCCAGGATGTTCAGTTCCTCGCCGCGGCGGTCCAGCTCGTACTCGAACAGGTTGCCGAGCAGCTGCATGGCCATGTCCTTGAAGGCCAGCGTGGGGCCGTTGGACAGCGCCTCGAGGAACACGCCCTCCTCCAGCTGCTTGAGCGGCACGATTTCCCGCGTGCCGAAGACGTCCTGCGTGTAGGTCTTGCGCGTGATCGCGCGCAGGTCCGGCGCCGGGATGTCGTCGATGTAGAGCGAGAGGATCTCGAACGCGAGCTCGTGGTATGGCAGCGCGCGCCATTTCGCCAGCGTGGCGGCGTCGACCTGCGGATAGCGCTCGGGCAGGTAGAGGCCGCCGTCCGGGGCCAGTCCTTCCAGCAGGATCTCGCAGAAATGCTTGCGGTCCGGATGGCCGCGCGTGGACAGGTACAGCATCAGGCCAGTTCTTCCTTGCGGATGCGCACGATGGGCGCCAGCACGGTGGCCAGGCCCTGCATCTGGGCCAGCACCTCGTTCATGGTGCCTTCGCGCACCGTGTGCGTCAGCAGGATCAGGTCGGTCTGCGTCGCGCCCTTGCCGCCCAGGGCCGACGCTTCACGCTGCAGCATCGCGTCGATGCTGACGCCGGCGTTGGCCAGCAGGCTCGCCACCTTGGCCAGCACGCCGGCCTGGTCGGCGACGCGCAGGCGCAGGTAGTAGCTGGTGACGACCTCGCTCATGGGCAGGATCGGTTCCTCGCTCATCGCATCCGGCTGGAACGCCAGGTGCGGCACGCGGTGCGCGGCGTCCACGGTGTGCAGGCGCGTCACGTCGACGAGGTCCGCGATCACGGCGCTGGCCGTCGGCTCGGAGCCCGCACCCTTGCCGTAGTAGAGCGTGGTGCCGACGGCATCGCCTTGCACGACCACGGCATTCATCGCGCCCTCGACGTTGGCGATCAGGCGCTTGCAAGGCACCAGCGTCGGGTGCACGCGCAGCTCGATGCCCTTGCCCGTGCGCTTGGTGATGCCCAGCAGCTTGATGCGGTAGCCCAGCTGCTCGGCGTACTCGATGTCCTGCGAGGACAGCTTGGTGATGCCCTCGACGTAGGCCTTGTCGAACTGCACCGGCACCCCGAAGGCGATGGCGCTCATGATGGTCGCCTTGTGGGCGGCATCGACGCCTTCGATGTCGAAGGTGGGGTCGGCCTCGGCGTAACCCAGGCGCTGCGCTTCCTTGAGCACCACCTCGAAGTCCAGGCCCTTGTCCCGCATCTCGGACAGGATGAAGTTGGTGGTGCCGTTGATGATGCCGGCGATCCACTCGATGCGGTTGGCCGTCAGGCCTTCGCGCAGCGACTTGATGATGGGGATGCCGCCGGCCACGGCGGCCTCGAAGGCGACGATCACGCCCTTGGCATGCGCCGCGGCGAAGATCTCGGTGCCGTGCACCGCCAGCAGCGCCTTGTTGGCGGTGATGACGTGCTTGCCCTGGGCGATGGCTTCCATCACCAGCTGGCGGGCGATGCCGTAGCCGCCGATGAGCTCGATGACGATGTCGATCTCGGGGTTGGCGATGATTTCGCGCGCATCCGTGACCACCCTGGCGTTCTTGCCGACGACGGCTTCCGCCCGGCCGGTGTCCAGGTCCGCGACCATCGTGATCTCGATGCCGCGGCCCGCGCGGCGCTTGATCTCGGCCTGGTTGCGCTTGAGCACGTTGAAGACGCCGCTGCCCACGGTGCCTATGCCCAGGAGGCCGACTTGGATCGGTTTCATTTCGAGTGCCGTCTACGGTATTGCTCGAGGAAGCGCGCGATGCGGCCGACGGCCTCGCGCAGGTCGTCCTCGTGCGGCAGGAACACGATGCGGAAGTGCTGGTGGTCCGGGTAGTTGAAGCCGGAGCCCTGCACCAGCATCACGCGCGTCGCCTGCAGGAGTTCCAGGAAGAACTGGCGGTCGTCGGCGATCGGGTAGATCTTGGGATCCAGGCGCGGGAACATGTACAGCGCCGCCTGCGGCTTGTTGCAGGTGACGCCGGGGATGGCGGTGATCAGCTCGTAGGCCAGGTCGCGCTGGCGCCGCAGGCGCCCGCCGGCTCCCACCAGCGAGCCGATGCTCTGGAAGCCGCCCAGCGCCGTCTGGATGGCCCACTGGCCCGGCACGTTGGCGCACAGGCGCATGTTCGAGAGCATCGTGAGGCCCTCGATGTAGTCGGCCGCGGCGCGCTTGTCGCCCGAGACCACCAGCCAGCCGGCGCGGTAGCCGCAGGAGCGGTAGCTCTTGGACAGGGAGTTGAAGGTGAGCGTCAGCACGTCCTCGGACAGGCTGGCGATCGCCGTGTGCTTGACGTCGTCGTAGAGGACCTTGTCGTACACCTCGTCGGCGAAGATCACCAGGCCGTGCTCGCGCGCGATGGCGACGATCTCCCGCAGCAGCTCGTCGGAGTACAGCGCGCCCGTCGGGTTGTTCGGGTTGATCACCACGATGCCCTTGGTGGACGGGGTGATCTTGCGGCGGATGTCGGCCGGGTCCGGCATCCAGCCGTTGCCCTCGTCGCAGGTGTAGTGCACCGGCGTGCCGCCGGCGAGCGCCGTGCAGGCGGTCCACAGCGGGTAGTCCGGGGTGGGGATGAGCAGCTCGTCGCCTTCGTTGAGCAGCGCGTTGGTGGCGATGGCGATCAGCTCGCTGGCGCCGTTGCCCAGCCAGACGTCGTCCAGGGTCACGCCCTTGATGCCCTGTTGCTGGGTGTAGTGCATCACCGCCTTGCGCGCGGCGAAGATGCCCTTGCTGTCCGAGTAGCCCGCCGAATTCGGCAAGTTGCGGATCATGTCCTGCTGGATTTCCTCGGGCGCGTCGAAGCCGAACGGGGCCAGGTTGCCGATGTTCAGCTTGATGATCTTGTGCCCTTCTTCCTCCATCTGCCGGGCCGCGTCCATGATGGGACCGCGGATGTCGTACAGCACGTTGGCGAGCTTGGTGGATTTCTGGACGGGTTTCAATGGCCCTCCGCAAGGCGGTGACACGAGGTGAAACCTATAATTTGACCATAGATTGAAAGCGGCTCTTCCTGCAGGGGCCGCCCACCCCCAACCCGTCCCTCCCTTGAAGCTCCAGCCCGATCAATCCGACGCCCAGACCATCAGCGGCTACGGCCCCGGCTGGGTGGGCGTGGGCCCCGAAAAGATCACGCACAACGTGGTGCTCGGCTCGCGCGGCGAACGCCTGCCCTGGGCGGGAAGCTACGAGGAGCTCGGTCCCGAGCATTTCGCGCAGCTGGCGGCGCTGAAGGTCGAAGTGGTGATCTTCGGCAGCGGCGCCCGCCTGCGCTTCCCCCAGCCGGCCTGGCTGGCCCCGCTGGCGCGGGCCCGCATCGGGATCGAAACCATGGACACGGCGGCGGCCTGCCGGACCTACAACATCCTGGCGCAGGAAGGGCGGGAGGTCGCAGTGGCCCTCCTGCTCGATCAACCGTCCTGAGGGACGAGGCGCCGAAGAGGCGTTTGGCAGTAAAATCTTGGTTGCGGCAGGGCCTGCGCGAAGCCCGCCGCCACCGCGCAGACTGTCACACAGAACCACACAGCACCAGGAACTATGGCGATCGTTGTCAACAAACCCCTTCCAGAATTCGAAGCGAACGCCACCGGCGGCCTCAAGGTCACCAACACCTCCCACGTGGGGCAGATCCTGGTCCTGTACTTCTATCCGAAGGACAACACGCCGGGCTGCACCACCGAGGCGATGCAGTTCCGCGACAAGTACAAGGACTTCGTCAAGGCCGGCGCCATCGTCCTGGGGGTCTCGCGCGACAACATGAAGTCGCACGACGAGTTCAAGACCAAGCTGGAACTGCCGTTCGAGCTGATCGCCGACACCGAAGAGAAGATGTGCCACATGTTCGGCGTGGTGAAGAACAAGATCATGTACGGCAAGAAGGTCAAGGGCATCGAGCGCAGCACCTTCCTGGTCGGCGCCGACGGCATCCTGAAGCAGGAATGGCGGGGCCTGAAGGTGCCCGGCCATGTGGACGACGTCCTCAAGGCCGTGAAACTGCTGAAGAAGGCCGCCTGACGCCCCCGTCTCGCGCACTCAGAGCACAGGCCGCCATAGGTGCCTCCTGCACCACTGCCGAGCTTTGATGCGCCAGCACAACAGCGTGGCGTCCGACATTGTCCCGTCGCGGGGGCTATGCATAATGGGCCCATGCCGTTGATCCCGACGCGAAGCGTCATCACCGTCAGCCCCGAAGAAGCCGCCTGGCCCGCCTGGCGGCTTTTTTGTTTCTCGCCTACCTCATCCGGAAGCCGTACCACCCATGCCCCTGCCTCCCGCCCCGACCAAGCGCGCTGCCATGCTCCCGCCGGAAGCCTTCGACGCCCCGGCCCGGTCCACGCACAAGGCCGCGCGAAAATCGGAGGCGCCGTCGGCCGATGGCGTGCTCGCCGAGCACCCGCAGGCCCAGGATGATTTCGACCCCCGCGCGGGCGGTGGGGACGTTCCCGCGGGCGCGTACGACACCGACATCGACACCTACCTGGAAGAGCCGCAGCCGGCGCGCAAGAAGAAGGACGTCACCGTCCCGGTGCCGCAGCCCAAGAAGAAGAAGTCCACCGGCCCGGCCAAGGTCTTCGTGCTCGACACCAACGTCCTGATGCACGACCCGATGAGCCTCTTCCGGTTCGACGAGCACGACATCTTCCTGCCCATGGTCGTGCTGGAAGAGCTGGACGGCCACAAGAAGGGCACCACCGAGGTCGCCCGCAACGCCCGCCAGGCCAGCCGCTCGATGGACCAGCTGGCCAGCGCCCAGGGCGCCGACATCAAGGCCGGCCTGCGCCTGGACAGCACCGGCCACAAGGAGTCCGGCGGCTGCCTGTTCTTCCAGACCATGCCGCTGTCGCCCACGGGCCTGCCCATGGGCCTGCCGCCCGGCAAGGCGGACAACCAGATCCTGAGCGTGGTGCAGGCCCTGCAGGAGAAGCACGCCCCGCGGCAGGTGGTGCTGGTGTCCAAGGACATCAACATGCGCGTCAAGGCGCGCGCGCTGGGACTGAATACCGAGGACTACCGCAACGACAAGACCCTGGACGACCTGGACCTGATGTACTCGGGTTCGCTCGCCCTGCCCGCGGACTTCTGGTCCAAGCACGGCAAGACGGTGGAGAGCTGGCAGTCGGGCCAGCACACCTTCTACCGGATCAGCGGGCCGGTGGTGCCCAGCCTGTACATCAACCAGTTCGTGTACTTCGAGGCGCCCGGCGAACCCAGCCTGTACGCGCGCGTGATCGAGATCCGCGGCAAGACGGCGGTGCTCAAGACGCTCAAGGACTTCGGCCACCTGAAGAACGCCGTCTGGGGCGTGACCACCCGCAACCGCGAACAGAACTTCGCGATGAACCTGCTGATGGACCCGGAAGTGGACTTCGTCACGCTGACCGGCACCGCCGGCACCGGCAAGACGCTGATGGCCCTGGCTGCCGGCCTGACGCAGGTGCTGGACGAGCGCCGCTACACCGAGATCATCATGACCCGCGCCACGGTGAGCGTGGGCGAGGACATCGGCTTCCTCCCCGGCACCGAGGAGGAGAAGATGGGCCCCTGGATGGGCGCGCTGGACGACAACCTCGAGGTGCTGGGCAAGACCGAGGGTGCCGCCGGCGAATGGGGCCGCGCCGCCACCAACGAGCTGATCCGCTCCAAGATCAAGATCAAGAGCATGAACTTCATGCGCGGGCGGACCTTCCTGAACAAGTACGTGATCATCGACGAGGCACAGAACCTCACGCCCAAGCAGATGAAGACGCTGATCACGCGCGCGGGCCCGGGCTCCAAGATCATCTGCATGGGCAACCTGGCGCAGATCGACACCCCTTACCTCACGGAAGGCTCCTCGGGCCTGACCTTCGCGGTGGACAAGTTCAAGGGCTGGCCGCACAGCGGCCACATCACGCTGGCCCGCGGCGAACGCTCGCGGCTGGCGGATTTCGCAAGCGAAGTGCTGTAGGCCGGCCGCGGGACGCGGGGCTCCTGACCGCGCAGGCGGCGAGCCGGTGCGTGACAGCGAAAGGGGCGCCAGGCGCCCCTTTTCTGTTTGCGCAAGCCCGGCGGCGGTGGGTTCAGCGCCGCGCCGCGCGCTGTGCGTCCAGCCGCTCCTGCGTGCACGGTGGGCAGGCGGCGATCCCACGGCCCAGCGGCGTGTAGCGCAGGACCTTCGACATCCCCTCGCGGCCGCTGGCGGCGCGCGCGACCAGCGTGGTGGCCAGCAAACCGCCCAGGGCGCGGACGTACCAGCGCCTGTCCTTGCGGGTGAACTGCCAGACCGCGACGCCCAGTCCCAGCACCACCCAGTGCTCCCCCGGGAAACCGGGACGCGCCTGGTCGGCCGCCTTGATCTTCTCGATGGGGGAGGCCTCCTCGTCGATCTCCGGTGGCAGGGGCTCCAGCCGCATCGGCGGGGCGCCGGCTTCCGCCAGCGTGGGCAGCAGGTCGATCTCTTCCGTGGCCATCGTGGTCTCCAGGGTTCTTCTCCGAGAGGATCGCCCGCGGCGCGGTCGCGCCACGTAGGAAATCGGCGGGAAACCGCTTCCTTAAAAGTCGGCGTTGCCCGAGGCGAGGTTCTCGAACTTGGTCAGCTGCTTGAGGAAGGCCAGCTTCACCGTGCCGGTGGGGCCGTTGCGCTGCTTGCTGATGATCACTTCCGAGACGCCGGGCTCCTTGGAGTCCTTGTTGTAGTAGTCGTCGCGGTAGATGAACATGATCACGTCCGCGTCCTGCTCGATGGCGCCCGATTCGCGCAGGTCCGACATCATGGGGCGCTTGTCGGTACGCGCCTCGACGCCGCGCGACAGCTGCGACAGGGCGATCACCGGACAGCCCAGCTCCTTGGCCAGCATCTTCAGGCCGCGTGAGATCTCGCCGACCGCGGTGGCACGGTTCTCGTCGGCCATGCCGCCGGAGACGCTCATGAGCTGGAGGTAGTCGATCACGATCAGGCCGAGCTTGCCGCCGCACTGCCGCGCCAGCCGGCGGGCGTTGGCGCGCAGCTCGCTGACCGTGAGGCCCGGCGTCTCGTCGATGTGCAGCTGGATGTTGCGCAGCTTCTCGATCGCCTCGGTCAGGCGCGGCCACTCGTCGTCGGTGAGCTTGCCCGTGCGCAGGTGCGTCTGGTCGATGCGGCCGATGGAACCCACGATACGCACGGCCAGCTGGTTCGCGCCCATTTCCATGGAGAACACGGCCACGGGCAGGCCTTCGTTCAGCGCCACGTGTTCGGCGATGTTGATGGCCAGGGAGGTCTTGCCCATACTCGGCCGTGCCGCCAGGATGATCAGGTCGCCGGCCTGCATGCCCGAGGTCATGCGGTCGAAGTCGTAGAAGCCGGTGGGCACGCCCGTGATGTCGTTCGGGTTGTCGGCCATCTCCTGGACGCGGTCCAGCAGTTCCACCACCAGGGTGTCCATGGAGTGGAAGCCCTGCTTGGAGCGGGAGCCTTCCTCGCCGATGTTGAAGATCTTCTGCTCGGCCTCGTCCAGGATCTTCTCGACGGCCTTGCCCTGGGTGTTGAACGAGGCAGTGGCGATCTCGTCGCTGGCGGAGATCAGCTTGCGCAGGATGGAGCGCTCGCGCACGATCTCCGCATAGCGGCGGATGTTGGCGGCGCTGGGCACGTACTGCGCCAGGGAGTTCAGGTACGGCAGCCCGCCGATTTCCTCGGCCTTGCCTTGCGACTGCAGCGCCTCGAACACGGTGATGACGTCCGCCGGCCGCGAATTGTTGACCAGGGCGCCGATCGCGCCGTAGATCAGCTTGTGCTCGTAGCGGTAGAAGTCGGCATCCACCAGCAGGTCGCCCACCCGGTCCCAGGCGCCGTTGTCCAGCAACAGGCCGCCGAGCACGCTGGACTCCGCCTCGATGGAGTGCGGGGGGATGCGCAGCTGCGCCACCTGCCGGTCGCGGGGGAAATCGTCGTCGACGGGGCTCAGGACTGCGGACATGGGTTCACTCTCTCTTCCTCAAGCATGGATTGTCCCGCGACCCCTGTAAGCATGTCCAGTGATAACACTGGGGAGCTTCTGTGGACAACCGGGCGGAGCCTGTGCATACGCGGCCCCATGAAAAAAGCCGCCCGAGGGCGGCTTTCCTTTGCGGCCAGGAGCCTTTAAGCCGTCTCGCCGTACACGGTCACGGTGATTTCGACGACCACGTCCGTGTGCAGGGCCACGGAGACCTGGCTGTCGCCGACCGTCTTGATCGGGCCGTTGGGCATGCGCACCTGGGCCTTCGCCACCGGGAAACTCATCTTGGTGAGTTCCTCGGCGATGTCGGCATTCGTGACGGAACCGAACAGGCGGCCGTCGACGCCGGCCTTCTGGGTCAGCTTGACGGTCTGGCCGCCGAGCTTCTCGCCCTGGGCCTGCGCCTCGGACAGCTTGGCGGCGGCCTGCTTTTCCAGTTCGGCGCGCTTGGCTTCGAATTCGGCCTTGTTCGCTTCGGTGGCGCGGCGGGCGTGGCCTTGCGGGATCAGGAAGTTGCGGGCGTAGCCGTCTTTCACCTTCACGATCTCGCCCAGGTTGCCCAGGTTGATGACCTTCTCGAGCAGGATGACTTGCATGGCTACTTCCTCAGATGCGGTGCTGGTCGGAGTACGGGATCATGGCCAGGAAGCGAGCACGCTTGATCGCCGTGTTCAGCTGGCGCTGGTAGATCGCGCGGGTGCCGGTCAGGCGCGCCGGGATGATCTTGCCGTTTTCCGAGATGAAATCGCGCAGGGTGTCGACGTCCTTGTAGTCGATCTCTTCGACGCCGGCGACGGTGAAGCGGCAGAAGCGCTTGCGCTTGAACAGCAGCGACTGGGTGTTGCGCTTCGGACGCTTGTCCTTGTTGAACTTCTTGAAGGCGGGCATGTGGAACCCCTATGAATCTGGATCTTGCTGAAATGACTGGATATGCAGGACCGGGTGCTTGCCGTGGCGGGGAGCGGCCAGGAATCCGGTGAACCGGAATGCGCTGCCGATCGCCTGCCGCGCGAGCGTTTCCGCATCCGTCCCGAAGGCCACCGCCTTGACTTCCACCCTCACCTGCCGCGTGGCGTCCGCTTCGCGGACTTCCGACTCGTGTTCGAGCCGCAGGTCGAGGGCCGGGAGTCCGGCCGGCGTGTAGCGCAGGGCTTGGGCCTCCGCGATACGCGCGCTCAGGATCGTCTGGTTCACACCCGGCGGGAGCCGCCGATTACGACTGGAACTCGGCCTGTTGCGCCTTGCGGGCTTCTTCGCGCTCCACGGTCTTCATCATGGAGGACGGGCCGGTGTCGGCCTTCTTCTTGACCACCGTCAGGTGGCGCAGAACGGCATCGTTGAAGCGGAAGGCGTGCTCCAGCTCGCTCATCA
The DNA here is from genome assembly GCF_057784995.1 of Ramlibacter sp. G4-7. NCBI lineage: Bacteria > Pseudomonadati > Pseudomonadota > Betaproteobacteria > Burkholderiales > Comamonadaceae > Ramlibacter > Ramlibacter sp. G4-7. The sequence goes on along the minus strand of NZ_JBYNTT010000024.1, from coordinate 25,452 downwards.
CGGCCTGGTCGGCCTCGATGTTGATGCACAGGAAGTGCGCCTTGGCGAGCTTGTTGATCTGGTAGGCCAGCTGGCGGCGGCCCCAGTCTTCGACACGGTGCACCTTGCCGTTGCCGGTGGTGATCATGTTCTTGTAGCGCTCCAGCATGGCCGGAACCTGCTCGCTTTGATCCGGGTGGATCAGCAAGACGATCTCATAGTGACGCATTGGTACTCCTTGAGGATGTGGCGCGCCGCGCGGTCGCGCGGCGCTTGGAACAGCCGCCTCCGGCGTCATGACGGGGTGCGGCAAGGTGAGCCCAAGATTATAGCCCGGGGGTGGAAAGCCTGCCCGGCAGCAGGCTCAGCGGGGCTGGAGGGCGGCTTCGAGCCTGGCGAACTTCAGCGGGCCGACCGCGGCGCGGATGCGCGGCGCGAGCTCCTGGAGCTGCTCCAGGTTTTCCGCGCCTTCCACTGCCAGGTCCAGGTTGCCCCACTTGCCCCCGAGTTCGGCCGTCAGGGCGGTGGCGATCGCATAGGCCTGCAGGTAGCGGTCGCGGTCCAGGCCGCCGGGGCCGGAGTCGCTGAAAGGCTGCACGGGCGGCGCGTCCTGCACCAGCCCGAGTTGCATCAGGTGCTCGATGTCGGCGCGGGTCACGCCGCCGGCGGCCGTGGCGGCCAGCACCTGCTCCAGGGAGCGGTGGCCGTCGAAGAGGATCAGGGCCGCGCGCTGGCGCGGCGACAGGCCGCTGCCGCGCTCCTTGAGCATGCGCAAGCCCGCATCGGTCTTGGCCAGGTTCACCGCGCAACTCCTGCATCTGCGTGGGACGAAAAAAGAAGGCCCGCACGGGGCGGGCCTTCGGTGCGTGGGAGCCAGCTTAATCGCGGGCGTAGATATCCACGTCCTTGGTTTCCCGGATGAACAGCATGCCGATCACGAAGGTGGCGGTCGCCACGACGACCGGGTACCACAGGCCGTAGTAGATGTCGCCGGTCGCGGCCACCATCGCGAACCAGGTGGTCGGCAGCAGGCCGCCGAACCAGCCATTGCCGATGTGGTACGGCAGGCTCATGGAGGTGTAGCGGATGCGCGTGGGGAACAGCTCCACCAGCATCGCGGCGATCGGGCCGTAGACCATGGTCACCAGGATCACGAGGAACACCAGGATGGCCAGCACCATGCCCTTGTTCATCTTGTCCTTGTCGGCCGGCTGGGTCAGCCCCGCGGCCTTGGCGGTGTCACCGACCTGCTTCTTGAAGTCGGCCAGCGCCTTGGCCGAGTCCGGCGCGAAGCCGTGGCGTTCCGCGTTCAGCGTGAGCTGGGGCGCGGTGAAGCTCTTGTCGCCCAGGGTCACCGTCGCGGGCGTGCCGGCCGGCGCGGCCTTGTTCTCGTACGGGATGTAGGCCTGCGCCAGCGCGCGCTTGGCCACGTCGCAGGACGAGCGGAAGTCGATCTCGCGGGCGATCGGGCTGCCCTGGAAGGAGCAGGTGGCGGGATCGGCCGTGACGGTGACCTTGTTGGCGGCCTGGGCGGCGGCCAGGCCGGGGTTGGCGGCCTTGAGCAGCATCGGGAACACCGTGAAGTAGGTCAGCGCGGCGATCAGGCAGCCGGCCATGATGATGGGCTTGCGGCCGATCTTGTCCGACAGCGCACCGAACACCACGAAGAAGGGCGTGCCGATCAGCAGGGAGCCGGCGATCAGCAGGTTGGCCGTCGTGGGATCGACCTTGGCCATCGTGGTCAGGAAGAACAGCGCCTGGAACTGGCCGGTGTACCAGACCACGGCCTGGCCGGCGGTCAGGCCCAGCAGTGCCAGGATCACGATCTTCAGGTTGCGCCACTCGCCGAAGGATTCCTTCAGCGGCGCCTTGGAGGTCTTGCCTTCGGCCTTCATCTTCTGGAAGGCGGGCGATTCGGCGAGCGTCAACCGGATCCACACCGAGATGGCCAGCAGGAGGATGGACACCAGGAAGGGGATGCGCCAGCCCCACTCGGCCCAGGCCTTCGGGTCCATCGACTCACGCACGCCGAGGATCACCAGCAGCGACATGAACAGGCCCAGCGTCGCGGTGGTCTGGATCCAGGAGGTGTAGGCACCGCGCTTGCCGTGCGGTGCGTGCTCCGCGACATAGGTCGCGGCACCGCCGTACTCGCCGCCGAGCGCCAGGCCCTGCAGCAGCCGCAGCGCGATCAGGATGACCGGCGCGGCGATGCCGATGGACTTGTAGCCCGGAAGCAGGCCGACGATGAAGGTCGACGCGCCCATGATCAGGATGGTGACCAGGAAGGTGTACTTGCGCCCGATCATGTCGCCCAGGCGCCCGAACACGATCGCGCCGAAGGGCCGCACGAGGAAGCCGGCGGCGAAGGCGAGCAACGCGAAGATGTAGGCCGAGGTGGGGTCGAGCCCCGAGAAGAACTGCGCACCGATGATGGCAGCGAGGGAGCCGTACAGGTAGAAGTCGTACCACTCGAAGACCGTGCCGAGCGAGGAAGCGAAGATGACCTTCTTTTCCTCGCGCGTCATCGGCCCAGCGGCGGAGCGCGACCCGACGGGCGTACCGGCGGAAGCAGTTGCCATGGTGTCTCCTTGGTTGGGGAGCGCCCAGTGTTGGAAGAGGCTCTGACGCGAGGCTGACACGGTTGCGCTGCCGCCCCTAGGGCATTCCCTAGGAGGGAGGGCTAGTTCCGCCGGGTCGCCAAGCTGACCGCCCAGGTCACGGCGAAGCCCAGCGGCACGCCGAAGACCGCCGCCGACAGGGGCTGGATCCCGAACCACAGCTGCTGGCCCGGCGGCAGGCCCCAGAAGGCACGCACGTTCGGCGCGTTGAGCACCATGTAGCCGACGGTCAGGCCCAGGCCCGCGAGCATGCCGGCGGTCGCCCCGGTGCGGTTGGCGCCGCGCCAGAGGATCCCCAGCAGCATCGCGGGCACGAACGCGGAAGCGGCGAGCGAGAAGGACGCGGACACCAGCGGCAGGATGTCCGCCGGCTTGAGCGTGGCGACCACCGCGGCGACGAGGGCGACGGCCATCAGCGCGAACTTGGACAGGATCACGCGCTGCTCCGCCGGCAGCTGCGGCTTCACGTCGTGGCAGAAGATGTCGCGCACCAGCGCGTTGCTGATGGTGAGCAGCAGGCCGTCCGCCGTGGACAGCGCCGCCGCCAGGCCGCCCGCCGCGACCAGCCCGGAGATGACGTAAGGCAGGCCGCCGAGTTCCGGCGTGGCCAGCATGATGATGTCGGCGCCCAGGCGGATCTCGCCCCACTGCAGGATGCGGTCGCCGTTGACGTCCGCCACCGAGAGCAGCGATGGGTCCACCCTCGCCCACTGCGCGATCCAGGGCGGCAGCGCGTCGAAGCTGCTGCCCACCAGGTTGTTCATCACCTCGAACTTCACCAGCGCCGCCAGCGCCGGCGCGCTGACGTACACCAGCGCGATGAAGAACAGCGACCAGGCCACCGAGGCGCGCGCCGCCGCCACGCTGGGGGTCGTGTAGTAGCGCGTGAGCAGGTGCGGCAGGCCCGCGGTGCCCACCATGAGGCAGAACATGAGGGCCAGGAAATTGCGCCGCGACAGGTCGAAGGCTTCGCGTTCCTGCTCCGAGCCGTCCGGGTCGCCGGCGAAGGGCTGGCTGTGGCGCGGGATGCCGCCCAGCGGCCGGGCCCGCTCGTAGCTTTCGTGCATGGCGCGTGTCCACTGCTCGCGCGCGCCCGCGGCGTCGCGCGGCAGCGCGGCCAGCGCGCGGTTGGCGGCATAGACCTGCGCCGAGTCGGCCCCCTGCTGCTTGAGCCCGCGGATGCGGTCCTGCGCTGCGGCACGCTCCTGCGCCAGGGCCGCATCCACGTCGCGCAGCTTGGCCTCGTAGGCGCGGGCACGCCGCAGGAAGACGGCGGCCACCTGCTGCTCCGCCGGGTCGTTGGCGAAGCGTTCCTCCAGCGCGGAGATCTTCTGCAACTGCGCCCCGTACACCAGCGGCGCGGCGGGCTGCCCGAGCTGCTTGTAGGCGAGCCAGGACACCGGGATCAGGAAGGCCAGCAGCATGACCACGTACTGCACCACCTGCGTCCAGGTGATCGCCCGCATGCCCCCGAGGAAGGAGCACAGCAGCACGCCGCCAAGTCCCAGCAGGATGCCGATCTCGAACTGCACGCCGGTGAGGCGGGAGGCGATCAGGCCGATGCCGTAGATCTGCGCCACCACGTAGATGAAGGAGCACAGCACCGCGGACAGCGCCGCGACCACGCGCGGGCCGCGGCCGCCGTAGCGCAGTTGGAAGTAGTCCGGAACCGTGTACAGATTGAGCTTGCGCAGGTGCGGTGCGATCAGCAGCGCCACCAGGCAGAAGCCGCCGGTCCATCCCAGCACGTAGGCCAGCCCGCCGGCCTGTCCCGGACTGCCGCCGTACCCTTGCAGGTAGAGGCCGCCGGCCATGCTGATGAAGGAGGCGGCACTCATCCAGTCGGCGGCGGCGGCCATGCCGTTGTACAGCGGCGGGATCCGCCGGCCGGCCACATAGTACTCCTCGGCGTCCGTGGTGCGCAGCCGGATGCCGATCACCGCGTACATCATCACGGTGGAGAAGATGAAGATCGGCCCCAGCCAGAAGCGCGAAAGGCCCTGGTGCTCGGCCCAGGCGAGCAGGCCCAGGAAAGCGAGGAAGGACAGGATGAAGGTGAAGAGGATGCGGCGCAGCCGCCGCTCGTAGGCGTTCACCGGTCCGCGCCTTCCCTGCCGTCCTCGGGCTGCAGGCGCTTCATCGCCCAGGCGTACACGACGACGATGGCGATGAAGGCCAGCAGCGCGCCCTGGGCGGCGAACCAGTAGCCGAAGGGCCAGCCCAGGACGACGAAATCCAGCTCGCGCGCGAAGTAGACCGAGCCGAAGCTGACCGCCGCCCACAGCGCCAGCAGGCCCAGCTTGAGGGCCAGCACGCGCGGCGGCGGCGGATCGGTGGGCGGCAGTTCAGCCATGGCGCGGCATCATCGCACCGCCATGGCCGCCCTGCCCTTAGCGCTTTCGCCTAGGAGCCTGCGAGCTTCTGCCAGGTGGAGATCACGCTGTCCGGGTTCAGCGAGATGGAGGTGATGCCCTGCTCCACCAGCCATTGCGCGAAGTCCGGGTGGTCGCTGGGGCCCTGCCCGCAGATGCCCACGTACTTGCCCTGCTTCACGCAGGCCTGGATGGCGCGCGAGAGCAAGGCCTTGACGGCCGGGTCGCGTTCGTCGAAGTCCGCCGCCAGCAGTTCCAGTCCGGAGTCGCGGTCCAGGCCCAGCGTGAGTTGCGTCAGGTCGTTGGAGCCGATGGAGAAGCCGTCGAAGTACGCCAGGAACTCGTCGGCCAGGATGGCGTTGCTGGGGATCTCGCACATCATGATCACCTTCAGCGCGTTCTCGCCGCGCTTGAGGCCGCGATCGGCCAGCAGCTTGGTCACGCGCTCGGCCTGCGAGAGCGTGCGCACGAACGGCACCATCACCTGCACGTTGGTCAGGCCCATCTCGTTGCGCACGCGCACGAGCGCCTCGCACTCCATCTCGAAGGCCGCCTTGAACTCCGAGCTGATGTAGCGCGCAGCGCCGCGGAAGCCCAGCATCGGGTTCTCTTCCTCCGGCTCGTAGCGGCTGCCGCCAATGAGCTTGCGGTACTCGTTGGACTTGAAGTCCGACAGGCGCACGATCACGGGCTTGGGCCAGAAGGCCGCGGCGATGGTGGCGACGCCTTCGGCGACCTTGTCCACGTAGAACGCGCGCGGCGAGGCGTGGCCGCGCGCCACCGACTCCACCGCCTTCTTCAGGTCCGCGTCGACGTTCGGATAGTCGAGGATGGCCTTGGGGTGGACGCCGATGTTGTTGTTGATGATGAATTCCAGGCGGGCCAGCCCCACGCCGTGGTTCGGCAGCTGGGCGAAGTCGAAGGCCAGCTGCGGATTGCCGACGTTCATCGCGATCTTGGTCTGGATCGGCGGCATCTCGCCGCGCTGGACCTCGGTGATCTCGGTTTCCAGCAGGCCGTCGTAGATGAAGCCGGTGTCGCCCTCGGCGCAGCTGACCGTGACCAGCGTGCCGTCCTTGAGCAGCTCGGTGGCGTTGCCGCAGCCCACGACCGCCGGGATGCCCAGCTCGCGCGCGATGATGGCGGCGTGGCAGGTGCGGCCGCCGCGGTTGGTGACGATGGCACTGGCGCGCTTCATCACCGGCTCCCAGTTGGGATCGGTCATGTCGGTGACCAGCACGTCGCCGGGCTGCACGCGGTCCATCTCCGCGGTGCTGTGCACCAGGCGCACCGGGCCGGTGCCCACCTTCTGGCCGATCGCCCGGCCTTCGGCCAGCTTGGCGCCCTTGCCCTTGAGCTTGTAGCGCAGCTCGCTCTTGCCCTCAGCCTGGCTCTTCACCGTTTCCGGGCGCGCTTGCAGGATGTACAGCTGGCCGTCGGTGCCGTCCTTGCCCCATTCGATGTCCATGGGCCGCTGGTAGTGCTCCTCGATGATCAGGGCGTACCTGGCCAGGTCCTGCACGTCCTCGTCCGTGAGCGAATAGCGGTTGCGCTGCTCCAGCGGCACGTCGACCGTTTTCACCAGCTTGCCGCCGGCCGCCTTTTCGGGGTCGGTCGTGAACACCATCTGGATCAGCTTGGAACCCAGGTTGCGGCGGATCAACGCCTTCTTGCCGGCCTTGAGCATCGGCTTGTGGACGTAGAACTCGTCCGGGTTCACCGCGCCCTGCACCACGGTCTCGCCCAGGCCGTAGCTGGACGTGATGAACACCACGTCCTTGAAGCCGGACTCGGTGTCGATGGTGAACATGACGCCCGCGGCGCCCAGGTCGGACCGCACCATGCGCTGCACGCCCGCGGACAGCGCCACGTGCTCGTGAGCGAAGCCCTTGTGGACGCGGTAGCTGATGGCGCGGTCGTTGTAGAGGGAGGCGAAGACCTCCTTCATCTTGTGCAGCACGTCCTCGATGCCGACCACGTTGAGGAAGGTCTCCTGCTGGCCGGCGAAGGAAGCGTCGGGCAGGTCTTCGGCCGTGGCGGACGAGCGCACGGCGAAGCTGGCGGCAGGATTGCCGGCGGACAGCTTGGCGAACTCGGCGCGAATCTCGCGTTCGAGCTCCGGCGGGAAGGGTTGCGCTTCCAGCCAGCCGCGGATCTCGGTGCCGGCCACCGCCAGCGCCCGCACGTCCTCGGTGTCCAGGCTGGCCAGGCGCTCGCGGATGCGCGCGTCCAGGCCGCCGTGCTTGAGGAACTCGCGGAAGGCATGCGCCGTGGTCGCGAAGCCGGTGGGCACGCGCACGCCGTGGGGCAGCTGCGAGATCATTTCGCCGAGGCTGGCGTTCTTGCCGCCGACCGCCTCGACGTCGGACATTCTCAGGTTCTCAAACGGAACGACCAGGGCGGTCGCGCTGAAGCGGGCAGACATGGGAAGACTCCGGAAGTTGGTAATCGGTCTGCGCGCGGGCGCAAGGCGCGATGGAGCCCTGCCGCGGGGCTTTGTGCTTGTTCGAATGGGCTGCGGCAGGTCATCGGCTGGGAATTCGGATAATCGTGGAATTGTAGGCGTCGCCCGGGTCGCCCGGGTCCGGGGCAGCTTACGATCCCCGCCATGCACACCCGCACCGTCTTCTTCGTCTCCGACGGCACCGGCATCACCGCGGAGACCTTCGGCAACGCCATCCTGGCGCAGTTCGAGTTCAAGCCGCGCCACGTGCGGCTGCCTTTCATCGAGACGGTCGACAAGGCGCACCAGGTCGTGCGCCAGGTGAACCACACGGCAGAGGTCGAGGGGCGGCGGCCGGTGGTCTTCACCACCCTGGTGAACGTCGAGGTGCTGCAGGTGATCGAGGAAGGCTGCAAGGCGATGGTGCTGGACATGTTCGGCACCTTCGTGCGGCCGCTGGAGATCGAACTGGGCATGAAGTCCAGCCACCGCGTGGGCCGCTTCTCGGACGTGAGCAAGAGCAAGGAATACCACGACCGCATCGAGGCGATCAACTTCAGCCTGGTGCACGACGACGGCCAGTCGAACGCGGACCTGGAGCAGGCGGACGTGATCCTGATCGGCGTCAGCCGCAGCGGCAAGACGCCCACCTCGCTGTACCTGGCCATGCAGCACGGGCTGAAGGCGGCGAACTATCCGCTGATCCCGGAGGATTTCGACCGGCGCCAGATGCCCCCGGCACTGGTGCCCTTCCGCAAGAAGATCTTCGGCCTCACGATCCAGCCGGAGCGCCTGAGCGAGATCCGCAACGAGCGCCGGCCCAACTCCCGCTATGCCTCGCTGGAGAACTGCCGCCACGAGGTGGCCGAGGCCGAGGCGATGATGCGGCGCGAGGGCATCCGGTGGCTGTCGACCACCACCAAGTCGATCGAAGAGATCGCCACGACCATCCTGCAGGAAATCCGGCCCGAGCGCCTGGAGTACTGAGGCTCGTCTTCACCCCAGCGCCTGCACACAGGCGGCGATAGCCGACACCTAAGGCCCCGATGCCCCCTTTCAATGGGAAAGGGGCGCCGCAGCCCTTATCATTGATAGGCGCGCTTCATTGGAAGTCGCCTGTTTATAGAGGAAAACAATGTCCCTGATCAATACCCCCATCCAGCCGTTCAAGACCGAAGCCTTCCACAACGGCAAGTTCGTGCCGGTGAGCGACGATTCCATGAAGGGCAAGTGGTCCGTGCTGATCTTCATGCCGGCCGCCTTCACGTTCAACTGCCCGACGGAAGTCGAGGACGCGGCGGACAACTACGCCGAGTTCCAGAAACTGGGCGCCGAGGTCTACATCATCACGACCGACACCCACTTCTCGCACAAGGTCTGGCACGAGACGTCTCCCGCCGTCGGCAAGGCGAAGTTCCCGCTGGTGGGCGACCCGACCCACACCCTGACGAACGCGTTCGGCGTGCACATCCCGGAAGAGGGCCTGGCGCTGCGCGGCACCTTCATCGTCAACCCGGACGGCATCATCAAGACGGCCGAGATCCACTCCAACGAGATCGCCCGCGACGTCAAGGAAACGCTGCGCAAGCTGAAGGCCGCCCAGTACACCGCCTCGCACCCGGGCGAAGTCTGCCCGGCCAAGTGGAACGAAGGCGCCAAGACCATCGCCCCGTCGCTGGACCTGGTCGGCAAGATCTAAGCCCCCCACGGCAATCCACCGGCGCCGCGAGCGCCGGACGCAAGCCCACCAAGGCCCGGGCACGCCCGGGCCTTGCCGTTTCCGAACACCAGAACTCGAAAGGACACGTCCCATGCTCGACGCCAACATGAAAGCCCAGCTCGCCGCCTACCTGGAGCGCATGACGCAGCCGGTGGAGATCGTCGCCTCGCTCGACGACACGCCCGCGTCGGCCGACATGCAGGCGCTGCTGAAGGACATCGCGGACGCATCGCCGAAGGTCACGGTCAATGAGACGCGCGGTGGCCCGCAGCGCACGCCGTCCTTCCAGATCAACAAGCCGAGGCACACGGACGGCCCGCGCTTTGCCGGGCTGCCGATGGGGCACGAGTTCACCTCGCTGGTGCTCGCCCTGCTGCAGGTCGGCGGCTACCCGCCCAAGGTGGAACAGGCGCTGCTGGAACAGATCCGCGCGCTGGACGCCGACCTCGACTTCGAGGTGTACGTCTCCCTCACCTGCCACAACTGCCCGGACGTCGTTCAGGCCCTGAACCTGATGGCCGTGCAGAACCCGCGCATCAAGGCGACCATGGTCGAAGGCGGCCTGTTCCAGCAGGAGATCGAGGAGCGCCAGGTCATGGGCGTGCCCACCGTGTTCCTCAACGGCACCTTCTTCGGCTCGGGCCGCATGAGCCTGGAGGAGATCGTCGCCAAGGTGGACAGCGCGGCGGGTGAACGCGAGGCGCAGAAGATCTCCGCCAAGGACCCGTTCGACGTGCTGATCGTCGGCGGCGGGCCCGCGGGCGCGGCGGCGGCCGTGTACGCGGCGCGCAAGGGCATCCGCACGGGCATCGCCTCCGAACGCTTCGGCGGCCAGGTGCTGGACACCCTGGGCATCGAGAACTACATCTCGGTGAAGGAAACCGAGGGCCCGAAGTTCGCGATGGCGCTGGAAGAGCACGTGCGCCACTACGACGTGGACATCATGAACCTGCAGCGCGCCCGGGCGCTCAAGGGCGGCGAGCTGGTCGAGGTGGAACTGGAAAGCGGCGCGAAGCTCAAGGCCAAGACCGTGGTCCTGAGCACCGGCGCGCGCTGGCGCAACATCAACGTGCCCGGCGAAAAGGAGCTGAAGAACAAGGGCGTGGCCTACTGCCCGCACTGCGACGGCCCGCTGTACAAGGGCAAGCGCGTGGCGGTCATCGGCGGCGGCAACTCCGGCGTCGAAGCGGCAATCGATCTCGCCGGCATCGTGAAGCACGTGACGCTGGTCGAATTCGACACGCAACTGCGGGCGGACGCCGTGCTGCAGGCCAAGCTGCGCTCGCTGCCCAACGTCGACGTGGTCCTGAACGCGCAGACCACCGCCATCACCGGCAGCGACAAGGTGGACGGCCTGACTTACAAGGACCGGGCCAGCGGCGAAGAAAAGCGCGTGGACCTGGAAGGCGTGTTCGTGCAGATCGGCCTCGTGCCCAACACGGAGTGGCTCAAGGGGGCGTTGGAGCTCTCCAAGCACGGCGAGATCATCGTCGATGCCCGGGGCCAGACCTCGGTGCCGGGCGTGTTCGCCGCCGGCGACTGCACGACCGTGCCCTACAAGCAGATCGTGATCGCGGCCGGCGACGGCGCGAAGGCGGCGCTGTCGGCGTTCGACCACCTGATCCGCAACTGAGGGCTGGATGCAAAAGGGGGCGCAAGCCCCCTTTTTTCTGCGCCACAATCGCCGCACAAGAACCGACGAGAACCGACCATGCAAGGCGATCCCCAAGTCATCCAGCACCTGCAGGCGCAGCTGAAGAACGAACTCACGGCGACGAGCCAGTACTTCCTGCACTACCGCATCCTGAAGCACTGGGGCTTCGCGCGGCTGGCGAAGACGGAATACGAGGAATCGATCGGCGAGATGAAGCACGCCGACAAGCTGATGGAGCGCATCCTCTTCCTCGACGGCCTGCCCAACCTGCAGGACCTGGGCAAGCTGCTGGTGGGCGAGAACGTCCCGGAGATCCTGGACTGCGACCTCAGGAGCGAGCGCGGAGCGCAGGCGACGATCAAGGCGGGCATCGCCCAATGCGAATCCGTGCAGGACTACGTGTCGCGCGACATCCTCGCGGCGATCCTCGACGACACCGAGGAACACATCGACTGGCTGGAGACGCAGCTGGACCTGTTGAACAAGGTGGGGCTGCAGAACTACTTGCAGTCGCAGATGGGTGAAGGGTCCTGAGGAGAGCACGCGCCGGACGGAGCGCACAAGCGGTACCTGATCGGTGCATTCGCAGGGTGGTGGAGAGCCAGGCGAACCCCGCCGCTCAGCCCGCCCCCAGCGCGAGCGCAATCCGGTACGTCACGAACGACGCCGCATACGCCAGCGCGAACAGATACCCGGCCATCACCAGCGGCCACTTCCAGCCGCCCGTCTCGCGCCGCACCGTCGCCAGCGTCGCCATGCACTGCGGCGCGAACACGTACCACGCCAGCAGCGACAGCGCGGTGGCCAGGCTCCAGCCCTGCGCGATGATGGGCGTCAGCGCCTTGGCCGTGTCGTCGCCGGTCGCGGACAGGGCATAGACCGTTCCCAGTGCACTCACCGCAACCTCGCGCGCCGCGAGGCCGGGCACCAGCGCGATGCTGATCTGCCAGTTGAAGCCGATGGGCGCGAGCAGCAGCGACAGGCCGTGTCCCAGCATGCCGGCCAGGCTGTACTCGATCGCCGGCCGCGTCGCGCCCGCCGGCGGTGACGGGAAGCTGGCCAGGAACCACAGCGCGATGGTCAGCACCAGGATGATGGTGCCCACCCGCTTCATGAAGATCGCGGCGCGCTGCCACAGGCCCAGCACGACGCTGCGCACATGCGGCCAGTGGTAGGTGGGCAATTCCATCATCAGCGGCCGCACCAGTCCGCGCGCCGTCGTGCGCTTGAGGACCCACGCGACGGCGAGCGAGCCGAGGATGCCCGCCAGGTACAAGGCGAACAGCACCAACCCCTGCATCTCCAGCCCGGCGACCTTGCGCTGCGGGATGAAGGCCCCGATCAGCAGCGCGTACACCGGCAGCCGCGCCGAGCAGGTCATCATCGGCGCGATCATGATCGTGACCAGGCGGTCGCGCGGGTTCGCGATCGTGCGCGTGGCCATGATGCCGGGGATCGCGCAGGCGAAACTGGAAAGCAGCGGGATGAAGGAGCGGCCCGACAGCCCCACCCCGCCCATGACGCGATCGAGCAGGAAGGCGGCGCGCGGCAGGTAGCCCGACTCCTCCAGCACCAGGATGAAGAAGAACAGGATCAGCACCTGCGGCAGGAAGACGACCACGCCGCCCAGGCCCGCGATCAGGCCGTCGGTGAGGAAGCTGCGCAGGTAACCCGCGGGCAGCACGGCGCCGACCTGCGCGCCCAGCCAGGCGGTCGCCCCTTCGATCCAGGCCATGGGCGCTTCCGCCCACGCGAAGACGGCCTGGAACACCAGGAACAGCAGCACCGCGAGCAGCAAGGGCCCGGCGACGGGATGCAGCACCACGCGGTCGATGCGGTCGCTCGCCAGGTGCGGCGCCACGGTGTCCAGGCCCAGGCGTTCGAGGATCTGGCGCACGCGGTCGTGGTCCGGCAATTCATCGCCCGCGGGCTGCGGCACCGGCATCAGGCTGGTCATCGGCTGCCAGATCTCGGGGCGTTCGAGCAGCGCCCGCAGCGCGGCGTCCCCTTCGCCCTGCACGGCCACCGTGCTGACGACCGGAACGCCCAGTTCCGTTGCGAGCGCATCGGGGTCCAGGCGCAGGCCGCGGCTGGCGGCGAGATCCGCCATGTTCAACGCCACCACGCAGGGCAGGCCCATGCGCTTGACGCCCAGGACCAGGCGCAGCCCGCGCCGCAGGTTGGTCGCGTCGACCACGCAGACCACAAGGTCCGGGCGCTTCTCGCCGCGCGCCGTGCCGTTGAGGACCTCGCAGGTGATGCGCTCGTCGGGCGAGCGCGGATGCAGGCTGTAGGTGCCGGGCAGGTCCAGCACGCGCAGGGTCTTGCCCGAAGGCAGGCTCAGCCGCCCCTCCTTGCGCTCGATGGTGACGCCGGCATAGTTGGCGACCTTCTGGTTGCTGCCGGTCAGCCGGTTGAACAACGCGGTCTTGCCCGCGTTCGGGTTGCCCACCAGCGCCGCGAGGCGCCCCGGCGGGTGCAGGTGGACGACGGCCTCGTTCATGCCGTGCGTGCAGCCACCCTTTCGACCTGGATGCAGGCCGCCTCGGCCCCGCGCAGCGCGAAGGTGGACTGGCCCACGCGCACGACGAGCGGGTCGCCGCCCGGAATGCCGCGGGTCATCACCATCACCTGCTCGCCGGGATTGAAGCCGATTTCCTCCAGCTGCCGCGCGCGTTCCGGCACGCGCGGGTCGGCCAGGACGCGGCGGACCACGAGGCGCTGCCCCAGCGGCGCGCGGTCGAGGCAGGACACGGGCGTGTCCGGGCGGGTCGGCGGCTGTTCGGGCGTGGAGAAAGTGTCGCGTCGCATGGGTGCGGCCTCCGGGTTCCGGTTCATTGTATTGCAAATGCGAGAGATTCGCATTTAGAATCGCCCGCTGCTTTACCGGCCAGCCAGACCACGCCCCTCCGGGCCCCAGCCAGCCTTCGAACAACAACCGTCCGCCCCTCGCGCGGACCCGCTGGAGGCCCTCGATGGCTCAGGAAAGAACTCGCCCGGAACCCGCCCTGCTCCCGCTCGGAGCGCTCATGCTGGCGGCCTCGGCCGGCGCCCTCGCCCAGACCCCGCCGGACGCCGCCACGCGCACGCTGCCCACGGTGCGGGTGGTCGACCAGGCCGAGGTCCCCCAGACCAAGAACGACCTGCGCGTGCGCCGCACGCAGATCGGCAAGGGCAACCAGGAACTCAAGGACATTCCGCAGTCCGTCACCGTGCAGACCGAACGCCTGATCGACGACCGCAACCTCGACGATTTCCGCGAAGTGCTCAAGTCCACCGCGGGCATCACCTTCCAGGCCGGCGAGACCGGCGAGGAAGACGTGCGCCTGCGCGGCTTCTCGCTGCAGCAGGCCGGCGACATCTACCGCGACGGGCTGCGCGACGCGCCACTGTACGAGCGCGACACCTTCAACGAGGACCGGGTGGAAGTGCTCAAGGGATCCGCGTCCATGCTCTTCGGCAAAGGATCCACCGGCGGCGTGGTGAACCAGGTCAGCAAGCAGCCCTTCCTGATGACGCAGCACGAGGTGGACTACACGCTGGGCACGGGTGGGTTCAACCGCCTCACCGGCGACTTCAACATCCAGACCGGCGAGAGCGCGGCCCTGCGCATCAACGCCATGGTCCACGACAACGACAACTACGGCGCCAGCCAGCAGAAGCTGGGCATCGCGCCGAGCTACCGGTGGGGCATAGGCACGGCCAACGAGTTCTCGGTGGGCCTGTACCACCTGGAGATCCAGGGCCGGCCGCTCTACAACCACCCCTGGTTCCTGAGCGAAGGCACGCGCGGCACCATCATCCCCAAGCTGCCGGCGCGCAACTACTACGGCCTGGCGAACGACCACCTGGAGACCAAGGCGGACTTCGCGACCTTCTCGCACGTCCACCGCTTCGACGGCGAGGCGCAGCTGAAGACCACGCTGCGCCACGGGGAGTACGAGCGCGACTTGCTTGCCAGTGCGATCTCCTTCGCCCCCGGCACCACGCAGGCCAATTTCAGCGACGCCACCGTGCTGCGCCGCGCGCCCAAGGCCCGCATCGGCGAAACCGAACTCACGCAGCTCACCAGCGATTATTCGAACGCCTTTGACTGGGGCGGCCGCCGCCACGAGCTGCTCGCGGGCATCGACCTGTACCGCGACGAGTCCAGGCGCAACAACAACGCCACGGCCGGTCTGGCCCCGGCGCCGGCGACGCTGGCGGGCACGCCCAACGACGGCGCGGTGCGGCCGGACACGCGTGGCCCGATCGCCTTCACCACCTACGACGCCCAGGACCTCGGCGTGTACGCGCAGGACACGGTGGCGCTCACGCCGTCGGTGAAACTGGTGGGCGGCCTGCGCTTCGACCACTTCACCGCCTCGTACCGCAGCACCACCGGCGTGGAGACCAGCGCCCGCGCGGAAAACCTGTGGTCCCCGCGCGTGGGCGCGCTGTACCAGCCGAGCGCCGTCGAGAGCTACTACGTGTCCTTCGGCACCTCGTACAACACCTCGGCGGACACCTACCAGTTCACGCCGGCGCCGCCCGCGAACGCACGCGCCGCCAACACGCCCGCGGAGAAGAGCCGCAACCTCGAGATCGGCGGCAAGTGGGAGCTGTTCGAGCGCAAGGTGCTCGCGGGGGTCGCGGTCTTCTACAGCGAGAAGTACAACGAGCGCAACACCGACCCCGACACGGCCGCCTCGCAGGAACTGCTTTCGGGCAAGCGCCATGCGGCGGGCATGGAGTTCAACCTCGCCGGCCGCATCGACCCGAAGTGGGACGTCTTCTTCAACCACACCTGGATTCCCGAGGCGCGGATCGACGAGAGCAACGTCACGCTCAACGCGGCCGGCACCGGCGCGCAAGTCAAGGGCGACCGCCCCGGCCTCACGCCCAGGCACAGCGGCAGCCTGTGGACCACCTATCGCGTCCTGCCCAAGCTGCGCCTGGGCGTCGGCCTCAACTGGCGCGGCGAACAGAACCCGGACGGCGCGCGGCACGTCACGGCCGACAGCTTCGTGACCGCCGACGCGATGGCGGAGTACACCTTCAGCGACACCTGGTCGGCCAAGCTGAACGTGAGCAACCTCGCCGACAAGCTGTACGCTGACGGCCTGTACCGCGGCTTCTACATGCCGGGCGCGCCGCGCCGCGTGGAGCTCACGGTCAAGTCCATGTTCTGAGCCGCATGCTGCTGCACCTGAAAGCCATCCTGCGTCCCGACGAGGTCGCCACCGCGCGCGCGCTCCTCGGACAGGACGCTCCGTGGGTGGATGGGCGCAGCAGCGCCGGCGGGCAGGCGATCGCGCAGAAGAACAACGAGCAGCTGGCGCAGGACAGCGCGCAGGCGGCGCAGCTGCGTGCGCTGGTGCTGGCCGCGCTGCAGCGCGACGCGCTGTTGTTCTCTGCCGCGTTGCCGCGTCGCATCTTCAATCCGCTGTTCAACCGCTACCGCGGCGCCAGCAACCACTACGGCGCGCACGTGGACGGCGCCATCCTGCACTCGCGCGACCCCGCGCACTGGGTGCGCACGGACCTGTCCTGCACGTTGTTCCTCTGCGACCCGCAGGACTACGAGGGGGGCGAGCTGGTCGTTCGCGAGCCGCAAGGCGAGCAGCGCTTCAAGCTGCCGGCGGGCGACCTGCTGCTGTATCCCGGTTCGACGCTGCACGAGGTGACGCCGGTCACGCGCGGCGCGCGCATCGCCAGCTTCTTCTGGATCGAGAGCATGGTGCGCAGCGCCGAGCAGAGGCAGCTGCTGTTCGAGATGGACATGGCGCTGCTGAAGCTGCGCGCAAGCGCCGGCGAGGACGATCCGGCCATCGTGCAGCTCACGGGCACGTACCACAACCTCCTGCGCATGTGGGCGGACACGTGAACGCGCCGTCCGCGCAGCAGCGCGTGCCCGCAGGCATCCGCTGCGTGGCCGACTACGAGGCGCATGCGCGTGCCGCGCTCAGCGAAGACGCCTGGGCCTACTTCTGCGCCCAGGCGGGCGATGGCGCGACCGCGCGCCACAACCACGCCGCCTGGGACGCGTGGGCCTTGCTGCCGCGCGTTCTTCGCGGCGTGCGCGCCATCGACACGTCGCGCGAACTGCTGGGACAGCATCTGCCCTGGCCGGTGCTGGTCGCGCCCATGGCGCTGCAGCGACTCGCCCATCCCGACGGCGAGCTCGCCACGGCCCTGGCTGCTTCGGCGCTCGGCGCCGGACTGGTCCTGGGCAGCCAGGCGAGCCAGCCGCTGGAGACCGTCGCGCGCGCGTTCGCTCCGGGCGCCGAGCGCGGCCCGCTGTGGTTCCAGCTCTACCTGCTGCCCGATCGCGGAGCGACGCTGGAACTGGTCCGCCGCGCCGAAGCAGCGAACTACCAGGCCCTGGTCGTGACGGTCGACGCCAGCGTGCGCGCCGCGCGGCCCTTGCGGCTGCCGCCCGGCATCGCCGCCGTGAACCTCCCGGCTGCCGACAATGGCGACAGCTCCTTTCAGCACCTGCTCGCCCAGGCGCCGACCTGGGACGACATCGCCTGGCTGCGCGGCCAGACACGGCTGCCGCTGCTGCTCAAAGGAGTCCTGCACCCCGGGGACGCACGGGAAGCAGCCCGCCAGGGCGTCGCCGGCCTCGTGGTGTCCAACCACGGCGGCCGCGTGCTGGACGGCGCGGCTGCGACCGCCACGGCCCTTCCCGCCATCGCGGATGCGGTGGGCAGCACCCTGCCCCTGCTGGTCGATGGCGGCATCGCGCGCGGCACCGACGTTCTGCGCGCGCTCGCCCTGGGCGCGCGCGCCGTGCTGGTCGGCCGCCCTGTTCTCTGGGGCCTGGGCGCCGCCGGCGCGGCAGGCGCCGCCCACGTCCTGCGCCTGTTTCGGGATGAGCTGGAACTGGTAATGGCCCAGTGCGGCCTGGCGTCGCTCGACCAGGCGGACCGCAGCCTCCTGACCCGCGCGAACCCGGGAAACCTGTAAATCCCAAGGTTTTCGCTATCGCGATGATTGCAAATGCGAGCGATTCGCATTTATACTGCGGGCACTTCTTCAACAGCCAGCCAAGCCGCACTGCCATGATCGTCTGTGTCTGCCGCCGAGTCTCCGACCGCGAGATCGCCCGCCACGCCCGGGCCGGCATGAGCTTCGACGACATCCAGTTCGAACTCGGTGTGGCCACCCAGTGCGGCAACTGCGAAAGCTGCGCCCGCGACGTGGTGGCCCAGTGCAATGCCGTGCATCCCGTCGCCGCCGTCGAGGGCGAGGCACGCTGCCACACCGTCCAGCTCGCCGCACGCATCCAGGAGAGCGCGGCATGGCCTACTTCCCCGTCCTTGTCGGCAGCCTGATCCTGGTCCTCGCCGCTGCGCACTGGGCCTTGCGCAAGAAGAAGAACAAAGAACAATGAGCGACGTGCCGCTTCCCGCCGGATCGTCCTTCAGCTCGCGCCGCAACGTCGCCATCGCCGGCGGCGTCGTGCTGTTCCATGTCGCGGCGCTCTGGGCACTGCAAAGCGGCCTGATGCGCCGCGCGGTCGAGGTGCTGGTCCCGGTGTCCGTGATCAGCGACATCATCACGCCGCCGGCTCCCAAGGTCGAGGCGCCTCCCCCGCCGGCCAAGCCGCCGGAACCCGTGCCGCAGCCGGTGGTGCCACGCAAGCCGCTCGCCCCACCCCCGGCGCCCAGGATCGCCGCGGCGCCCGACCCCTCGCCGGTCCCCGCACCGAACGCGCCGACGGCCACGCCCGAGCCGCAACCCGCGCCGCCGCCGATCAGCGCCCCTGTGGCGGCGGCTCCCGCGCCCGTCGCACCGGCGCCGCCGCCCAAGGTGGAGCTGCCTTCGAGCAGCGCGGACTACCTGCAGAACCCCAAGCCCGCCTATCCGCCCACCAGCAAGCGCCTGGGCGAACAAGGCAAGGTGATCGTGCGCGTGCTGATCGGCGCCGACGGCACCGCGCAGGACGCGCAGCTCAAGACCTCGAGCGGCTACGAGCGACTGGACAACGCCGCCCTGGAGACCGTGCGCAAGTGGCGCTACGTCCCCGGCAAGCGCGGCGGCGTGCCGGAAACCATGTGGTTCGACGTCCCCATCCATTTCGTCCTGGAGTAAACAAGAAGACATGAACGCAGAATTCGGGCTCGCCCACCTCTGGAACCAGGGCGACGTCGTCACCAAGGCCGTTGCCGTGATCCTGCTGGCGATGTCGCTCGCCTCCTGGATGGTGATCATCATCAAGGCGCTGGACCTGCGCCGCTTCCTCGGCCAGTCGCGCAGCATCGAGAGCTTCTGGCACGCGGCCGATTTCGCCGACGGCCTGAACAAGCTGGGGACCGATCCGGCCAACCCCTTCCGTGCGCTGGCCCTCGAAGGCCGCGAAGCCGCGGCGCACCACAACGCGCAGACGCAGCTGCACGACTCGCTGGGCGCGAGCGAATGGCTCACGCGCGCCATGCGCAACTCCATCGACGAGACGACGGCACGCATGCAAGGCGGCCTGGCCGTGCTGGCCTCCGTGGGCTCCACCGCGCCCTTCGTCGGCCTCTTCGGCACCGTCTGGGGCATCTACCACGCCCTGCTCGCCATCGGCACCGCGGGCCAGGCGACGATCGACAAGGTCGCGGGCCCGGTGGGCGAGGCGCTGATCATGACGGCGCTGGGCCTGGCCGTCGCGATCCCGGCGGTCCTGGGCTACAACGCGCTGGTGCGGGGCAACAAGAGCGTGCTGTTCAAGCTGAACCGCTTCGCCCACGACCTGCACGCCTACTTCGTCACCGGCGCGCGGGTGTCGGCCGCGGGTGCCACGAAAGTCGTCTCGATGAAGAAGGGCGCCTGAGATGGCCTTCGGCACCCAGGACGAAACCGACGACGTCATGAACGAGATCAACATGACGCCCCTCGTGGACGTCATGCTGGTGCTCCTGATCATCTTCATGATCACGGTGCCGGTGATGAAGCACTCGGTGGAAGTGGACCTGCCGCGGGCGAGCAGCCAACCGCAGGACGTCAAGCCGCAGACCGTGCGCCTGTCCGTGGACGCGCAGGGCCGCTACTGGTGGAACGAGTCCCCCGTGCGCGACGAGGACCTGCCCAACATGCTGCGCGCCGAGGCAGCGCGCGAACCGCAGCCCGAGCTGCACATCCGCGGCGACAAGAACGTGCGCTACGAGCGCGTGGCGCAGGCGATGGCCGCCGCGCAGCAGGCGGGGCTGCGCCGCATCGGCTTCATCACCGAACCCAAGGCGCCCTGATGGAACGCGGCAGCGAGAGGCCCTCGACGCTGTCCGGCGAACCGCCGGCAGCACCGGCGCGCCTGGAGCCGCGCCGCGCCGCCTTGTCCAGCGAGAAGCTGCTGCAAGGCGCGCGCATGGTGGAGATCGTGCACAACGGCGAGGTCTACCGCCTGCAGGCCACGCGGCTGGGCAAGCTGATCCTCACCAAGTAGCACCTGCTGGCACCGGCGCCGCGGGGCCGCCCGCTACAGCCCGAGCGCCGCGATCCCCGCGTGCGCGATCTGGGCGTCCTCCGTGGACTTCACGCCGCTGACGCCCACGGCGCCCAGGCACACGCCGTCCTTGAGGATGGGCACCCCGCCTTCCAGCATGCCTTCGGCCGGCGCGCTGAGGAAAGACGTGCGGCCGCCATTGATGATCTCCTCGTACACGCGGCTGTCGCGGCGGCCCAGCGCCGCCGTCTGCGCCTTGGCCGGCGCGATCTTGGCGGAGATCGGTGCGGCGCCATCGAGGCGCTGCAGCCACAGGAGGTGGCCGCCGTCGTCGGCGATGGCGATGGTCACGGCCCACTTGTTGGCGAGGGCTTCTGCTTCCGCGGCGGCGGCGATGGCCTTGACATCGGCAAGTTCGAGGGCAGATCGGGTTTTCATGGTGGGCAATGCCGGGAAACGACAGGAAAGCGGCGAGCATAGCCGCTCGTCGGGGACTTTCTTGCCGAGCTCCAAGGGAACCCCCCTAGAATGCGCCCATCTAACGGCCGTGAAGGCTCGAGGAGTGCAGCAATGAACGATCCCATCCAGTCCACCGCCCCGTCCTATGGCTACGGCGGCATCACCACGGTCGAACAGCGCAACAAGGTCCTGCGCAACACCTACTGGCTGCTCGCCCTGAGCCTGGTTCCCACGGTGCTCGGCGCCTGGCTGGGCGTGGCCACCGGCATCACGCGCGCGCTGAGCGGCGGGCTGGGGCTGATCGTCTTCCTGGGCGGCGCCTTCGGCTTCCTCTACGCGATCCAGAAGACCAAGGATTCCGCCGCCGGCGTGCCGGTGCTCCTGGCCTTCACCTTCTTCATGGGCCTCATGCTCTCGCGCCTGCTCGCGATGGTCCTGGGCATGAAGAACGGCACCGGCATCGTGATGACGGCCTTCGGCGGCACCGCCGGCGTGTTCTTCGTGATGGCCTCGCTGTCGACGATGATCAAGCGCGACCTGTCGGGGATGAGCAAGTGGCTGTTCGCCGGCGCCGTGGTCATCATGGTGGGCGCCGTCATCAACGTGTTCGTCGGTTCGACGGTCGGCGTGCTGGTGATCAGCACCCTGGCGATCGGCATCTTCAGCCTGTACATGCTGTACGACCTCAAGCAGATCGTTGACGGCGGCGAGACCAACTACATCAACGCCACGCTGGCGCTGTACCTGGACCTGTTCAACATCTTCCAGAGCCTGCTGATGATCCTGGGGATTACCTCCGGCGACGATTGACGGCGGATCACCGATGAAAAAAGGGCCCTGCGGGGCCCTTTTCTCTTGCCAGTCGTCAACCCGGCTGCGTCATGCCCGGTCGAACACCGCCATCGATTCCACGTGCGCCGTGTGCGGGAACATGTTGACCACGCCGGCGGCGCGGCAGGTGTAGCCCGCCTGGTGCACGAGCAGGCCCGCGTCGCGCGCCAGCGTCGCCGGGTTGCAGCTCACGTACACGATGCGCCGCGGCGGCGTCCAGCCGGCGGGGCGCAAGGCGGGGTCCTGCTCCAGGTCGGCCAGCGCCTTGGCGAGGGCGAACGCGCCTTCGCGCGGCGGGTCCACCAGCCAGCGGTCGGCCACGCCGTCGGCCACCAGGTGCTGCGGGGTCATCTCGAACAGGTTGCGCGCGACGAACTCGGTCGGCGCCAGCGGCAGCGCGCGGCCCTGCTGGTTGCGCTCGTAGTTCTCGCGCGAGCGCGCCACCAGCGTCTCGCTGCCCTCGATGCCCAGCACCTGGCCGGCCTGCGTGGCCAGCGGCAGCGTGAAGTTGCCCAGGCCGCAGAACCAGTCGATGATGCGCTCGCCGCGCTGCACCTCCAGCATGCGCACCGCCCGTTCCACCAGCACGCGGTTGATGTGCGGGTTGACCTGGGTGAAGTCGGTCGGCTTGAAGGGCATGGTGATGCCGAACTCCGGCAGCGTGTAGGAGAGCGCAGGGCCGCCCTCGTCCAGCAGCTTCACAGTATCCGGCCCCTTGGGCTGCAGCCACCACTGCACGCCGGCGGCGGCGTGCGCCTGCGCAAAGGCGCGCAGCTTGGCGGTGTCGCCCGCGGACAGCGGCTCCAGGTGCCGCAACACCAGCGCGGTGACGCCTTCGCCCACCGCCAGTTCGATCTGCGGGCAGGTCTCGATCGCATCCATGGACCCGACCAGTGCCCGCAGCGGCAGCAGCAGGTCGCTCACATGCCGGGGCACGACATGGCATTCGCGGATGTCGGCCACGTAGCGGCTCTTGCGCTCGTGGAAGCCCACCAGCACCGTCCCCTTCTTGCGCACGTGCCGCACGCTGAAGCGCGCGCGCCAGCGGTAGCCCCAGGCCGGTCCCTCCAGGGCGGGCAGGATGGTGTCCGGCCGCACCTTGCCGAGATGCCAGAGGTTGTCCTCCAGCACGCGCTGCTTGATCGCCACCTGCGCGCCGACGTGCAGGTGCTGCATCTTGCAGCCGCCGCACGCGCCTTCGTGCAGGCCGAAATGCGGGCAGCGCGGCCGCACGCGCTGCGCCGACTCGCGGTGCAGCTGCGTCAGCGAGGCCTGCTCCCAGTTGTTCTTGCGGCGGTGGACGTTGACGCTCACCCATTCGCCGGGCAGGGCGCCATCGACGAACACCACCTTGCCGTCGGGCCGCCGCGCGACGCCCTGGGCCTCGATGTCCAGCGATTCGATTTCCAGCCAGCCCTCGGGGTGCGGGGCGGGCAGCTCCTTGTCACTCATGTCCGGATTGTCTCAGGCGGTGGGGTTCGCTTGGCGCTCACCTGCCGGCGGCGCGCGGCCGCCGTCACCCTACTTCCATGCGGCAAGGTACTCCCGCCAGTGGGTCTCTTCGTGCGCGAGCCCGCCCAGCGTCTCCTTCACGAAGGCGATCTCCTGCTCGTACTCGGCCTCGGTGAAGCCGCAGCGCATCTTCTGGAAGCGGCAGTACAGCAGGTAGGTGTTCATCACGTCCGTCTCGCAGTAGCGGCGGATCTCCTCCAGCTTGCCGTCGAGGAATGCGGAATACACCTGCGAGCCGTCCATGCCCAGCTTGCCGGGAAAGCCGCAAAGCTTGGCCATGGTGTCCAGCGGCGCGTTGGCGCGCGGCTGGTACATCGCCAGCAGGTCCATCAGGTCCAGGTGGCGCATGTGGTAGCGGCTGATGTAGTTGTTCCACTTGAACTCGCGGTCGTCCGCCGCGCCGCCCTCGCCCATGCACCAGTAGCGGTCCGCCGTGACGCCGTGGCGCAGGCCGCGGTAGTGCAGCACCGGCAGGTCGAAGCCGCCGCCGTTCCAGCTCACCAGCTGCGGCGTGTGCTTGTCCAGCGAGTTGAAGAAGTTCTGGACGATGCGCCCCTCGCTCGCGTTGTCGCGGTCGACGAAGGAATGCACGCGCAAGCCTTCGGCGTTGCGGAACACGCAGCTGATCACCAGCACCCGCTGCAGGTGGTGCGGCATGAAGTCGCTCTGGTTGTTGTCCTTGCGTTCCTGCAGCCAGGCCGCGTAGACCTGCTGGTCGCTGACTTCCGGCGGCGCATCGCGCAGCAGGCGCAGGCCCGCGATGTCGGGAATGGATTCGATGTCGAAAACGAGGACGGGCCAGGGCATGGAAGCGACTGTATCAGTCGCTTTCATGCCCTGGCCGTTGGCCATATCACGAGCCCCCCATCCCGGCCTTCCCCCCGGAGGGGGGAAGGAGTCCAGCATGAAAGTGGGTTGCTAGAAGAGGGAGTCGCGGTCGACGCCGCTGCGCGCCATCTGGCGTTTGAGCTTGGTCAGCGCCTCGTTCTGGATCTGCCGCACGCGCTCGCGCGTGAGGCCCAGGCGGTCGCTGAGCACCTCCAGCGTCTCGGGCTCGCGGTGGTGCAGGCCGAAGCGGCCCTCCAGCACTTCCTTCTCGCGGTGCGACAGCGAGTCGATCCATCCTGCGAGCAGGCGTTCGACCTCGTGGTTCTGCGTGACCCCGGTCGGGTCGAGCGCGAGCTCGTCGGCCATGAAGTCGCCCAGCGTGTGCTCGTCGTCGGAGCGGTCCACCACGGCATCGAGCGACTTGGGGGTCTCCGCCATGGCCAGCAGCTGCGAGACTTCCTGCACGTCGCGCCCGAGCAGCGCCGCCACGTCCTCCACCCGCACGCCCTCGCCTTCGCCGTTGCGCGCCGCCATGAAGGCCGGGTCGTTTTCCAGGGTGCGGCGCGCACGCAGCACCTGCTGCAGGTCGCGCACCACGTGCACCGGCAGCCGGATCACCCGCCCCTGGTTCATCACGGCACGCTCCACCGCCTGCCGGATCCACCAGGTCGCATAGGTGGAGAAGCGGAAGCCCCGCTCGGGCTCGAACTTGTCGATCGCGTGCATGAGGCCCAGGTTGCCTTCCTCGATCAGGTCCGACAGCGGCACGCCCCGCCCGAGGTAGCCCTTGGCGATGCTCACCACCAGGCGCAGGTTGTGCTCGATCATGGACTGGCGCGCGGTGAACTCGCCGGCCCGCGCGCGCACCGCGGTCTCGTATTCCTCTTCGGCGGTGAACAGCGTGGTACGACGCACGTCGCGCAGGTACAGCGTCAGCGTGTCGCTGCTTTCGCCGGACAGGTCCGAGGCGACTTCGCGCACGGGGATCTCCACGGCGGGCTCGCGCAGTGGAGCTTCCGGCTCATCCATGGGAACGCCGTCCGCATCCGGGCGGGCGCCTCCAGGCGTCGGCAAGCCGTGCCCGTTGCGCCGCTTCATCGCTACCTCGGTGGCAGGTACCTCGCGGGATCGACCGGCTTGCCCTGCCGGCGGATCTCGAAATGCAGCTTCACGCGGTCGGTGTCGGTCGACCCCATCTCCGCGATCTTCTGCCCCTTGCGCACGGACTGGTCCTCTTTCACCAGCAGGGACTGGTTGTGCGCGTATGCGGTCAGGTAGGTGTTGTTGTGCTTCAGGATGATCAGGTTGCCGTAGCCGCGCAGGCCGGCGCCCGCATAGACCACGCGGCCGTCGGCCGCGGCCAGCACCGGGTCGCCGGCGCGGCCCGCGATGTCCACGCCCTTGTTCTTCTGCTCGTCGAAGCCGGCCAGCACCGTGGAACTGCCGTTGGTGGGCCAGCCCCACGGAATGTCGTCGTCGGGACCCGAGGGCACCGGTGCAGGCGCGGGCGCGGGCGTGGGCGCGGCTGCGGTCAACGTACCGCGCGCCGCGCTGCTGGCCGCACTGGCCGGCGGCAGGGCCGCGGAGGCCGTGGCCACCGGCGGCAGCGCCGTCGCCGTCG